>JAPUJS010000149.1 GCA_027296045.1 bacterium
AATCCCATTGTCCGTTTGTAATAATAAAGGAATCCGTCTCGCCTTGCCCCTCCGCAACTTCCAGGACCTTCGCTTGCACACTCTCCCGAACCGTCTTCAGCTCCGCAAGCGGACACCGGACAATCGGTCCTGCATCAAAAATATCGACCATCCGGCCAAATGCAAACCCCTCAACTTCCAAAATCTTCAACGCAGGCATTGTTTTTTCATGCACGTGTCCGATCACCGCTTGGGCCTTATCTGGCAACAGGGAGATGTAGATCGGATGGGTGGGCATCAGTTCGGCAATGAACTTTTTGTTCAGAATACTCAGGTAATCTGCCTTGGGAAAATCGATGTCAAAAAAATGCCGCCCCAGGCCTTCCCAGAACGGCGATTGTCCGGTTGCATCACTCACACCCCGCATCTCCGCAATCACCATTTCTGCAAACGCCTGACTGTAATCGGCCATAAAAAGAAATCGGCTTCGTGAGAGAAACCGTCCCACCCCCGACCGCCTGTAATGGGGGGAAAGAAACAGCGTCCCAATCTCACAAGGCCCGTCGTGTTCGGCGACCAGGTGCAGCACCTGAATTTCCTTGTGAACCCCCAGGGTTGAAGACTCGTGCAGCACCGTTTTGATCTCATACATATAAAACGGCTCAAATCCTCCCACCCGGGACACAATCCCGCTCGTCCCAACCACCTGACCCGATTCCAGATCCTCAGCCACAAAAAAATAGGTCTCCCCACCGGGTTCGTCGGGAGACCGTTCAAAACTCTGTGTGGACTGAAGCACCTTTTTTTCAAGGTAGTCCCGATCCGTTGGCAGGGTGGTCAGCCCATAATCTGCCAGGGTAGCCAGGTGAACCAGCTGGTCCAGGTCCCCGGTTTCCACAGGTCGAAACACAAGCATACTCACCTCAATATTGAAACAGGTTCATAAACTGATCCACAGGTATCGTCTCAAAATCAGCGTCTGTAAATACCTCTAAAAATTCATCAATCCGAACATCTGAAAACCGCGCTTTCATATTCTCTATAAACTTCGCACGAAGCAAAGGAATAGACTCCATCCGCCGCCTCCGGTGCCCGAGTGGATAGGCCACGGTAACCGCATCTGTGGCCGACCCGTCTGTAAAAAATACCTGAACCGTATTCGGAATAGCACGTTTTTCAGGATCGTGATAATCCCGTGTAAAAGCGGGATCTTCCTGGACAATCATCTTTTCTCTCAAAGCGTCGATCCGGGGATCGGCAGCCTGTTCATCCTCATAATCGTCTGCTGTCAACGCTCCAGAAATCAAACCAACCGCCGTCATATATTGCAAACAGTGATCCCGATCCGCTGGATTGTGTAGCAGGCCCGTCTTGTCAATAATCCGCACCGCCGCCTCGTGCGTAGTAATCGCCACCCGCTCGATATCGCCCAACCGGCCATCCACTTCCGGGTGCAATTGGACAGCCGCTTCTACCGCCGTTTGCGCGTGAAACTCAGCAGGATAGGATACTTTGAACAGCACATTTTCCATCACATACGACCCATAGGGTCGCTGGAATTGAAATCTCTTGCCGTCCCAATATCGGTCATAAAATCCCCAATTCGGCGCCGTTAATGCCGTTGGATATCCCATCTCTCCCCGTTTTGTCTGTAGGGCCAAGAATACCCCCCGGCTTGTGGCATCCCCCGCCGCCCAGCTCTTTCGAGACCCTGTATTCGGCGCGTGTCGATACGTCCTCAAAGGCCCCACATCGCACCAGACCTGTGAAATTGCACTCACCACCTGGTCCAGGTCGCACCCAAGCATTCCTGCAACCACCGCCGTGCTGGCCAGTTTGACCAGGATGACGTGATCCAACCCCCGCTGGTTAAAACTGTTCTCCAGGGCCATCACCCCCTGGATCTCGTGGGCTTTGATCATTGCCGTAAGCACATCCCGCATCCTAAGCGAGTCTTCTCCATTTGCAACCCGTGTTCTGGACTGCCAGTCTGCAACTGCCAGGATCGCGCCTAAATTGTCAGAAGGATGCCCCCACTCTGCCGCCAACCAGGTATCGTTAAAATCCAGCCAACGAATCATGGTCCCAATATTGAAGGCCGCCGTTATCGGGTCTAGCTCAAAGGAAGTACCGGGTACACGTGCCCCATCAGGTACTTGAGTTCCTGCGATGACAGGACCCAGCATCTTGCTACACGCTGGAAATCTCAGGGCCAAAATGCCGCACCCCAGGCTATCCATCAGGCAGAGTCGAGCCGTATCGTATGCTTCCTTGGAATCGACCTGATATTCCAGGGCATAACGGGCAAGGTCCACCAATTCCCGGTCTGGATCTTGCCGCGTGCTCCGATCAGACATAAGGTCAACGGTCCTCGATGGAAAGATAAGTCCGCTGCTCAGGCCCTATATAATTTGCCAGAGGCCGAATCAGCTTATTATCCGCTCGCTGTTCAATCACATGGGCAGCCCAGCCACTTGTCCGGCTCAACACAAAGATTGGCGTAAACAGCGGAGTATCAATACCTGCCATGTGATAGGCCGTTGCCGAATAGAAATCCAGGTTTGCAAACAACCGCTTTTCATCCCACATCACCTGCTCAACCGCCTCAGAAATCTCAAACAGACGCAAATCGTTGCGGTCTTCCGACACTTTTTTCGCCCACCCCTTAATGATCGCATTTCGTGGATCCCGCACTCGGTAAACACCGTGTCCAAACCCCATAATCAATTTCCGCTGCGCAAGCATCTCCCGCACGCCCCGGGCCGCATCTTCGGGATCTTTAAACTGCTGAATCAATGCCATGGCCTTTTCATTTGCCCCTCCGTGCAGGGCGCCACTCAACGTGCCAATTGCCCCTACAATACAAGCGTAAAAGTCCGCCAATGTGGAAGCACACACTCGGGAAGTAAAGGTAGAAGCATTAAATTCATGCTCGGCATACAGGATCAAAGACGCATCCATCAGCCGACATTCCAGATCCGAGGGCGTATCGTCCTTGACCATAAGCATCACATAGGCCGCAAACCCCTCTATCCCATCCCCGGAAGGCACATCCTTTCCACGTGATCCCCAATACCAGGTTCCCAGCATGGAAGGGAGCGCTCCAAGCAGCCGCACAGCCGTTTCAAAACCGCCTTCCAGACCTGGCTCCGGCTCGGCGATTCCCATTGCCGACACGCCCGTCCGTAACACATCCATCGGATGCGCATCGGCGGGCAAGCGCCGCAAAATATCTTCGACCAGGCCGGGCAACCGCCGATGGGTCTGGAGCTGCTCACACCAGCCGTCCAACTGATTTTGTGTGGGCAATTCGCCCTTCATAAGCAGATAGGCAACCTCCTCAAAACAGCTATTTTCAGCCAGATCCTCAATCGCATATCCGCGATAGTGAAGCCCGTGTCCTTCGGCCCCTACAGTACAAATGGACGTATTTCCCGCCCGGATTCCCCGAAGACCTTCTGCAGTATTTTCACCCATGTGGATCATCTCCCTGTTTCTGATCGCCGTATAACCGATCGATCAACTCCTCATATCGGTAGTAATCCAGCAAACCATACAGATCTTCCCTGGTCTGCATCTCATCTATCAACGCCTTTTGTGTGCCCGCTTCTCGAAGCGTCGCATAGGCCCTTAAGGCCGCCGCATTCATCATCCGAAATGCCGTCAGCGGATAAAGCACCATCGCCAAACTCGACGCCCGCATCTCCTCTAGCGTAAACAGGGGCGTCTTTCCAAACTCCGTCAAATTTGCCAACACCGGTACAGAAAGGGCTTCTGTAAATATGCGGTAGTCATCCAGACTTTGCAATGCCTCTGCAAAAATAGCATCTGCTCCGGCTGCCACATATTTCTGTGCCCGCTCCAGCCCCTTCTCCAACCCTTCTCCGGCCACCGCATCCGTTCGGGCCATCACCGTAAACTGTCTGTCCCACCTGGCATCCACACCTGCCCGAATACGATCGCACATTTCTTCAACCGAAACCACCTGTTTCCCCGGCCTGTGACCGCAGCGCTTTTGCAAAACCTGATCTTCCAGATGCACCGCTGCCACACCTGCCACATCCCACCGGTGTGTCAGGTCGTGCGGGACGCTCCGACCGACGGCTCGGCCAGCGTCCAGTCCGATGCGAGCGGACGCGCGGGGGCAATCGGCGGCGCACGAGTCGGCAAGCCGAGCGACTCGAGGATCGCCCGGGTGGTCGGTGGATGAATCGCCGCGAGGATACGCATCGGAGTAGCCCGAACCCGAGAGCAGCGCAGAACATCGACAGAGACAATTCGGCGCATCAGTTCGGACCAACTGTAGTAGCGAGACGGACGGAGTTCGTACGCGTCCGGCTGGGCCCGTGACGCATGCTGCGGGACTGAACCAGGCTGTAGCGATCCCGATCGGTTCTCGACCTGGCTACGATCGCTGAATGGCAACGGTGATCCATCCCTG
>JAPUJS010000015.1 GCA_027296045.1 bacterium
GTAACTTCCATTGCCGGCAAGGTGGATGTCATCTGTGCAGACATACACACAAGCTCGGCCCCCCTCTCCGCCACAGCTTCCACAAACGCGTCGGCAGATACATTCACTCCCAGATTAATCACCTCAAATCCCGCCCCCTCCAGCATCAAACCGACCACCTGTTTTCCCATGCCATGCCACTCGCCCTCCACCGTCCCAATGAACAGTTTGCCCAAAAAAGCCACCTGTTCCGCAACCAGGTGCGGATCGATCAACACCTTCCCCGTCCGCATGGCCTGGCCGATGAACAGCAAATCGGGCACCCCGATTTCACCCTGCTTGAACTTCTCTCCCGCGATCTCCATTCCTCGAATCAGACCCTCACACCAGATCGTTCTTCCCGAGACGCCCCGATCCAATGCATCCCGTATCCCTTTCTCCACCCCGGGTGTGTGTCCCTGTAAGAGGCTTTCCACGATCGCATTCAAATTTGCCATGTACTGTCCCCTGACTGGATTCCGGCAATCCAACACCGGGAGAGATAGATGCAAGCTTCATTAAACAATCACCGTGCCAGCCCGAACCCCTATTTGATTTTTATGGTATTAATATCTGTACTCTAAATAGTTATAACATCCAGTTCCTGATTTTTCAAAACCATCAGGACAAGAAAATCGAGCGCTGGATGTCACACCCATGAGACGCGCGTGTCCCACCTTTCATGCTCCTGTTGAAAATAGATTGGACTCGGAAGGCCAAAAAGACGTCTTTGAAACCGTTACATACCCCTTTCTGAGATCCTGAAAAGCTGGTATGAAAATTGCGGAGCAATCCCTTCTTAATAGACCATTCTTCCCAGAAAGAAAAAAATGACCGACACAGCCCACACAAAACAGCAGGCTTCTCTCCAAATTCTATGCAATGAACCCTTTCGGGTCTTCTTCCCCCTCGGGTTTTTCTGTAGCCTCATTGGCGTCTCTCACTGGTTGTGGTACTATTCCGGCCTCACCGAAACCTATTCCTGCCACTACCACGGCCTCTTCCAGATTCAGGGCTTTGAAATCGGTTTTGCCGCCGGCTTCCTGATGACGGCTCTGCCCCGATTTCTGGAAACACCACCTGCCCGCCCCTGGGAACTCTTCCTGGGCATCGCGCTCTACCTATCAGGCAACATCGCGCTCTACCTGGAACGCTGGATAGAAGCAGAAATCGGCTTCCTTTCCGTGATCGTTTTTCTCCTCGTCTTCGCCGCTCG
Organism: bacterium; assembly: GCA_027296045.1. GTDB lineage: Bacteria > Latescibacterota > UBA2968 > UBA2968 > UBA2968 > JAPUJS01. The sequence goes on from JAPUJS010000015.1 coordinate 1,235, forward strand.
CCGATTTCCCAAACGCCAGGATACGCCCCCGCCCGACTTCCTCTTTATCCCCTTCGGGTTTCTCCACGCCCTTGCAGGCGGTCTGCTGATTCTCTACCCCCTCCCCGGCCTGGCCAAACTCGGACCACGCCTTGTCGAACAAGGAATGCTCCTATCCTTCACCATGGGCATCGGTCCCTATCTTGGTGCCCGTCTCCTGACCGGGCAAACCCCCGACTTCCCACCCCTTTCCCCAACCCGACTCTTTCGCAACACCCTCCTGGGCCTTGCCCTGTTCGCCAGTTTCTGGGTCGAAGCAGGGATTTCCCAGCAAGCAGGCCTCTTCCTTCGCGCCCTGGCCGTCAGTATCCAACTCTTCACATCGGTGCCCCTCACACGTCCCCTCACACAACCCCTCTGGCACTTGCGTTTTCTGCGCCTTGCCTTCTTCTGTATCCCCGCCGGCCTCTGGCTGGCCGCCCTCGTCCCGGACTACGAAATCCTGGCCCTCCACATCACCTTTATCGGCGGATTCGCCCCGCTCACCTTCATCGTGGCCACCCGCGTCATCACTTCCCACTGCGGCTTTGAACCGCTCTGGCAAAAAAATACCAGGACGGTCGTCGTCCTGGTATTCGCGCTTTTCTTTGCCTTCCTGAGCCGGATGATCTCAGACCTCTGGGTCGATTATTATTTTGGCATGCTCCACATTGGTGCCGGCTTCTGGCTGCTCGGTGCCATCCCCTGGGGCCTGGTCTGGCTCCCCAGAATGACCCCCCGCCACATCGACCCATCCCACTGAGCGACCGGTTCACACCTTCTCAAACACATCTTTATTATTTATTCTCTCCAAAAGGAGTACATCATGTCATCTGGTTTGTTCAATCAAGCTGCTGGTGGGGCAGACAAACCAAAGGGGAAGCTGCACAATCTTGAGGATCTATTGGCCCAACCAAACGACAGCCAAGCGCGCCTGATAGAAGCCGCTGATACCGAGGCCTACTACGGTGATAATGAATTGGCGATCGATGTATTGCGCAGCAAATACCTGGCACCAGACGAAACCGGTCCTTTGCAAATCTGGGACCGCGTGGCCCGGTCGATGGCCTCCGTTGAGAAGGACGAGGCATATTGGTACGATCGCTTTTTTTCATTGTTGTTTGATTTCAAATTTGTACCCGGCGGCCGCATCATGCACGGAGCAGGCCGTGCGGAATCACGCCGCAGGCCCACACTCTCAAACTGTTATGTCATCCCCATCGAAGAGGACAGCCTGGAGGGAATCTATCGCTGCCTGACCGAATCTGCAATGGTCTATCGCACCGGTGGCGGGGTGGGCACCGACCTGTCGATCTTGAGGCCCAAAGGGGCTCTGGTCAATGCCACGGTGGACGTATCGCCTGGAAGCACCGCGTTTATGAACCTGTTGAGCGAAAGCACCAATGCCGTATCACAGGCCGGTCGCCGGGGAGCTTTGATGCTGACGCTCCGCGTGGATCACCCCGACGTCGAGGACTTTATCACGATCAAGAACGATCCCAGCCGAACCAAAGTCCAATACGCAAATATTAGCGTATTGATCACCCACGAGTTTATGGAGACCGTGCTTGCCGATCAGGACTTTGATCTGAGGTGGGGAGGGAAAGTCTACCGCACGGTGCGTGCCCGAGAATTGTGGAACAAAATTGTCGCCAACGCCCATGCCAGTGCCGAACCCGGAATCATCTTCTGGGACACGATGGTAGAACAGCACAATGTGGAATATGCCAATCCGCTGGCCAGCACAAACCCGTGTGGCGAGCAGCCTTTAGCCTCCTATACCGCCTGTAACCTGGGCAATTTGAATCTGGTCAAATTTATTCGCTCAGACGGTACCGTTGATTTTACCG
>JAPUJS010000150.1 GCA_027296045.1 bacterium
CTGCAAATCCAGCGTATACCGGTATGTGATCCTCGCATCCGGTTCCAGGTGGGACGAATAGTAAAACAGATCCGTGCCGGCGATTCGGTGCATCGGCTGGTCAAACCGCCGACCGACCAGGTCGCTGGTCACGGTCACATCGTCGGCCTGACCCCGGTAGACGAAATGCACGAGGCTGTCTCCCTCAACAATCGGGAACGTTTTCTGTTCGGCGATAAACGGATCGATCAACCCCTTCTTGTCAGCCGACCGATTCACCTGCTCAACAAAGTGTGCAAAACGCGAATCTGGAACCATGCCGACCAGAGGGACTGCCGGGGCCGAGGCTTCGATTTCCGGCACAATCTCGACACAGGCGATCTCCGACATGCTCCTTGCATAGAGCCGTCCATTGGCAAAGCTGGCCGGAGACCAGACGATGTCGTCAAAAAGTTTCAGCCGTGCGTTTTCGGTGTAGCCCTCACCGGAGGCCTGAGCAATCGCCAGCTTGCCGTCTTTTGTCATAATCACCAGATGGCCATCGATGACAATGGGCAGACCGTCTCCCGGCTCCCGAGATCGCCAGGATCGCTCTCCAGATTCGGCGTCTATACACGTTAAAATCTGGCGGTTGTAGCCAAACAGATGGCCACCGTGATGGACGGCATAGATATACGTACTCCGGATGTTCCGGGTCTGCCAGACTTTCTCTACACCATAGGTCTCGTTATCGGCCTGCACCTGGATGAGCAGGCCACCATTGCCCCGATTCTTCACAAAGTATCGGCCTTCTCCCACCGCAACGGGATGTCCACTTGTGCTGGAAGCGCCGCTCTGCCCGCCGTGCGCAAACTTCCACAAAATTTCACCTGTTTCCGGGGCCAGGCCAAAAAGATAGTGGTTGCCTTGAAAGACAAGATGCTCGCGATCGCCAAGTCGGAAAACACGTGGCGACTGATAGTTCACCGTGTCGCTGCCCGCCGACCAGACAAGGCCCCCGGAGGCGGGACGGAAGGCCGAAATCGCATTTCCTTTCGATCCACCCGTCTGGACAAGGAGCAAATTGTCGTGCATCACCGGGGAGGTAGTGAACCCCCAAAAAGGTGCAACCGCCTGATGGTCTGTCACCAGATCAACTGCCCAGAGCTTTTGGCCCGTATCAACATCCAGGGCAAACAGGCTTCCCCGGGGGCTCAGTGCGATCACCACACGGTCTGTCAGCAAAGGCGTAGAAAGGGGACCACTTTGTGATCCGTAGTGGCCCAAATAGGCGGGACCAATCTTGTATTTCCAGCGTTCTGAACCGTCTTTTGCATCCAGGCCGATCACATAGTCGTGTGTGCCGTCCGAAAACATGGTCACTGCCAGACCGTTCCGAACAGCGATTGCCGAATACCCCGTACCAAGCTGTTTTTTCCAAACCACCTGCAAAGCATACCGCCGATCCGGCCGAAGCACGCCGGCATCGTTCACCGTAAAGTCTCCGTTGGGTCCTCCCCAACTCGGCCAGTCCAAAGATCCCGTGGACACAGACGTGTGTTGTGCCCCGATATCGGCAAAGCTCAGTAAAAAAATGGAAAGGACCGTTGCAATAGATAGCATCAGAACAGATTTCATAATTTCCTGTATGATTGACAAAAAAGAACCGGCACCAACCTCAGTAGCGGGAAATCGTTTCCTCGGCCTTGGTCATCACTTCGATCAGCGCGGGTTGACCGTTGGCATTGGCCTCCAACGCCCGTTGGATTGCAGGAGCCAGTTGGTTCGGATCGTCCACCCGCTCCGAAGCCGCACCCAGCCCCTCGGCTACTTTGGCATATTCGCCGCCCAGTTTATTGCTATCCCAAACATCGGAGGCATAGGGCATATGTTCCTGATAGTGCGTCATCACACCGTTGTTCAAAACCACCGTCAAAATGGGAATCTCAGACCGGGCGGCAGTCTCGATATCCATACCGGCCATCCCAAAAGCCGCGTCTCCCATAATATTGATCACCTGCTTTTCAGGTGCGGCCAGCTTTGCGCCAATGGCCAGGCCCAGACCGTATCCAAGCTGTGTGGACTTGCCCCACCCGATGTAGCCCCGGGGCGTGACCGGTTTCCAGAATGGAACGAGCTGATCGCGGGGATATCCAGAATCATGGGTAATGATCGTATTGGCCACATCCACTCCCGTCTCCAGCTCTCTGAAAACGCGGTATGGACTGATAGGCACCTCACTGGACGTCAATCGGGGCTCCCATTCGGCCATCCATTTTTTTTGCACATCCGCAATCTCTTTCTCCACACCTTTGGCATCCTCGCGCCCATCCTCTCCGACCTGTCGCTTCACTTCCTCAATCATCTGGCGAAGCACCACCTTGGCATCCCCAATTGCCCCCAGCGAAACCTCATATCCCTTGTTGATATCTTCCGGACAGTTGGTAATCTGGGCAAGGGGCACACCTTCGGGCATCGCCGCATTAAAAGTGGACCGTGTAAAACTCGTCCCAACACCTAAAATAAAATCTGTGGTCTGCAAAAAATGATGTACCATCAAAGTCCGAGAAATAGCACCCGTTCCCAGAGACAACCTGTGATCCTCGGGAAAACCACTCTTCCCTGATAGCGTTGTCATCACGGGAATATTCGTCAATTCGGAAAATTCCACCAGCTCGGGTGTCGCCTCTGCATACATCACACCCTGACCCGCATTGATGATCGGATTGGACGCCTTAAGCAAAGCGCTAATCGTATCGCGCACATCCTCGGAAGAAGCAGCCGACGTGTGTCTCTGGACAGGCGTATACGACACGGTGTCTTCCGGATACTCCAATGCCATCACATTGCTGGGCATCTCCACAAGCGCAGGCCCCAAACGCCCGTGCTTCAGATGCGTGTAGGCGTGCCGAACCGCTTCTGGAATACGCTCCGGCATATAAATCACAGCCGACCACTTGGTGATGCCTCCATAGTTAGAGACCGCATCAAAATAGGGATGCCCGCCCCGCCGCTCAAAAGATTCCCCACCCGGCAGCGCCAGCAGCGGGACCGAATCGGCATAGGCCTGTGCGACACCGCCAAAAGCGTTTTCCGCACCGGGCCCGTTCTGCATGGTAAACACACCGATCTTTCTGCCATTGTGGATGCGGCTATACCCATCGGCAATATTGACCCCGGCACGCTCCTGGCGACAGATAATGGGTCGAATGCCCGCCCTGGCAGCGGCATCGATCAGCACCTGATGGGGAAACGCGATCAGGACGTCCACACCTTCTGCCTTCAAGGCTTGCGCCATTGCATCGTAGCCATTCATGTGTCACTCCCTTTCATCGTAAAATGCGCTCAGGACAAATCCTTCGGAGACGCTTCTTCCTGCTTATGCATCTTTTTTCAGTACCCGCTGGATCTCTTCCGCAATCCGCTCCATCTTGAAAGGCTTCGAGACCATGCCCACCACACCCAAACCCACCAACTCTTGTGCGACCTCATCCGAAATGAAGGCAGAGACCACCACCGTAGGCACCGTCCATTTGTGCCTGTGCAACAATTTGAGCAGATCCATTCCGTCTCCACCTGCCAGGTGAAGGTCCAAAAGCATCAGGTCTACACGCCACGTTTTAATATGATCGATCGCCTCCTTGATATTCATGGCATCCAAAGGCGTATAGCCCATGCGCCTGATTCCAGATTTTAGCACCTCTCTCACCACTTGTTCATCTTCCACTACCAGAATCCGGCCTGCTTCGGGGGGGTTGTGTCGGGGTTGCATAGAAACCTACTTGCTGCAAAAGATCAGGACCTTTGGTCTGCAAAGCAGTACTGTAACCGAACTCATAAATCCTGGTATCGACAAATGCTACCTCATGGAGTGCAAAACTCCCTTTCTCATTCAATGCTGTAAGGCTGTAAAGGGATCCAACTAATCTGGCAATGTTGCACCCACTTCTTGCACTTCTTCATAGGGTTGTAGCCAGGCGGTTGATTCGTCGTGCATGTCAGCCACTTGAATCCGGTTCCCCCACGGATCGTGAAAGTCACACCGGAAAGGCGGGATCGTCTTCAACCCATATTTTTTCGTAATTTTCTCCCGCACTTCGGCGATCTGATCCTCATCTCGCACAATGAGACCAAAGTGCTTGTGTCGGTCTGGTTGGAGCGTATCTACTTCAAATGCCGCCAGAAATTGGTGATTGCCGAGTTTAAAGAACGCGTCTCCCTCACCGCCATCCTGCAACTCCAAATCGAAAACATCGGTATAAAATTGGATCGCTTTTTCGATGTCATCTACTTCAATAACAATGTGATTACACCCGAACACACGAACAGCCATTGGTATGCCCCCTTGTATTTTAAGATACTGCAGAAACTCAAATCTCCGCCTGTTTCGGATCGCGGACGAAAACGGCTGTAAGCACGAGAGCAAGTGCGCAGACAACGAGCACAAAACCCCAGGGGGAAGCCGAATGCCACTCGTAAAGCAAGCCGCCAGCAAGAGAGGCCACGGCCAGCGGAAGGATCGTGAGGAAGCCCACACCGGGGCCACCCGTGCCGCCCGAGGCCGACCCGAATCTCACACTCCCCCTGCCAATGGCCGCCATCACACGTCCGCGTATGTCCCTGGGAATCGTATCCGCCAGCAAAGCGCCGCAGGAAGGACTGAAAAAAACCATCGTAACGGCGATAAAGCAACGGATCACCATCACCTGTGCAAGCGTCTTGGCAATCACGAACAGGGGAATACACGCACTGCACAGCACCAGAGAAGCGAGCAGAAACTTCGTTCGCCCATATCGGTCTGAAAGAAAACCCGCAGGAATCGCCACAAGATTCCCGAGGGCAGACTCAATCACCAGCACAAGGCCCCATTGGGCAGAAGAAAGCCCGATCTGATCCTTGGCGTACACCACCCAAAAAGGGCTGGCAACGCCGTTGGCCATGTATCCGAGAATAATAATGACGGCCAGCGCCTTCAACGTTCGGGGAAACCGTCTCAGCATGGCTGGAATCTCGGTGTAGGAGTTTTTGAAGGTCACGGACAGACGCGAAATCTCGACGTCTCCCGTCTCGGGTCGGGTGGTCTCTTTGATGAAAAGCAGATTAATCGTTGCACTGACCGCGTAGGCTACCGCCATAATTATATAAAGAACCCGCATGCCAAAATCCACGCCATAAGCATCGAGCATAACGCCGGCCATATAGGGCGCAAGAATTGCGAATGTCCCGGAAATGGTCGTCATGGTTGCGATCCCCCGACCGCGACTTTCCGGAGAAAGCGAATCGGCCACAATCGCAGACGATGCCGGATGTTTCAGAACGGCAAAGCCCCAAAGCAACCTGCCAAGCGCAATCCAATGCCAGCTTTGTGCAAAAATGTAGAGCAAAATAACAAGGCTGATAAAATAGTCTGTGAAAGCAATCAACCTGGCCCTGCTTGTGTGATCGGCAAGGTATCCGGCAATCGGAAACATCAGCAAACCACCCAGTGGACTCAACGCATACACAAATCCGATCTCGGCCGGTTGCCCTCCAAGCGAAAGAATAAACAGGGGCTCATATGGGAAGACCATACCTCGAGAGAACATTCCCAGGGCCCCCGATATCGCGAGCACAAGGACGTTGCCGCGCATAAATCCAAAGGTCTTGGAGGAAGCCATACGCTTCAACCGACCTGCGTTCTAAACTGCATGATAGAGCTTGCCATTCAACCTCTTTTCTGGTGTCCATTCAGCCAATCTGCTGACAAAAATATGTCGCACTATGATTTATCGACGCAAACCTTACCTTCCCCGTTGACCTCAAGATAGAGATCATCGGTTCTCGGCGCTGAAGCCGGGCCATACATGACAGCGCGTTGTTCCGGAGTCATCTCATCTACTACATTTGTGTCCCAGTATTTCTCCGGCTCGATACATCTAAGCGATGCGCCCTGACGCGTGGAGGTACGTCCGGCGTATTTAATCAGAATGGCTCGACGCATGTGGTTGGCATTCCAGGGCCGCGCACCGTGGGTTTGCGCACCGTCCATAAAAAACAGCACATCGCCGGCTTTCACCGCAGGTTTGGCAACAACGCCCCTATCGTCCTCCATCGTTCGAACACCGTCTGGCATCGGATAGCGCGATTTGTGGCTTCCGGGAACGCAGGCAAATCCACCGTCGTCGGGGCCTGCATCCGCAAGATGATAAGTAACCGTCACGCCGCCAACGTAGGTCTTCCCGTTCTGATTCTGGTAGGCAACATAGGGTCTATGAGGCTCACCGGCCCCGTGCAGGGTGTGGCGCGGTGTGCCAATCAACCCGCCAATATACTGCGGCCCGTGATCCAGGCGAAAGCCCTCGCCACACATCGTCCGAAGCCGCGATACAATCTGTGGATGGGCAATCATCTTTCGAAAGGGTTCGCAATAAGGGGCTTTGAGCATGAGCAAGAAAGGAATACTATTTCGGGTGCGCACGAACGAACCATTCATCCAGCGAGGCTGTGCGCTTTCCCGAAGAAAATCGGCCTCCTCGTCCGTCCCGTTGGCACACTGTTCGGCAATGTAATCGAGCGCTTCATTTGCAGCACCCACTTCCTCAGGCGTGAGGATATTTCGGATAACGAGATGACCATTCAAATCCCAGTAATATCGTTCCTTTGCGTCCATCGTCTCCTCCTTTGGTCGTCGATCTTCCAATTCCATATGATGTAGAAGTGGGAAAGATAGGATGTCCGGAGGGGAAAGGCAAGAGAACTTCCGGTCAAGCTTATCTCGTATCTCTGAAAAAGGGAGCGCCGTAGATCTCACCCGATCAGATTTCCCGCAGTTTCGCAGACGAACCATAGGAAATGAAGCCTGTCAGGGCAACCAGTGCCCCCGCTATCATCAGCGCCCACTCTACGCCTAAAACCTGTGCCATAGCACCCAGAGCCAGTTGGCCAATCCAACCGAAACCGGTCGCAAAAACCCATCCGCCGATCGCTCTGCCGCGCATATCATTCGGTACGTGCTGCTGGAGAAGTGTCCATTGTATGGCGTCAAAGACAGCGGCCATCGCGCCAACACCCATCATCATGATCAAAGACAGCGGAAAAAGTCCGGATGACGCAAATCCGACCAGCATCAGCCCATAGCCGATGGTGACGCCGATAAGCAGCTGGCCCTTTTGTGGGAAATATCCACGCGTTGCCAGAATCGCCACGCCAATCACCGAGCCACATCCCGCCGCAAGCGTGAGGATTCCAAGACCATCGGCATCGACCCGCAGGACGTCACGCGCAAAAGAGGGCAGGACGGACTGATAGGCAAACCCAAACGTCTCGACAACAAAGGCGATCAGGAGCAAGGTGCGCATAACAGGCAGTTTGAGGATCAAAACCAGGCCTTTCCAGGCCGCAAGCAAAATGCCGGGACCAGCGACATTTCGCACAGGTTTCTCCACACTGCTCTGAGGCATCGTAGCCATCACAATCGCCCCGATCAGAAAGATCCCGGAGCCAAAAAAAAGGGCGACCGGTATGCCTAAAAAAGTAATCACGAATCCACCGAACAGGCCGCCGAGTGCCCCCACCAACTTCACACCCGTTGACCACAGTGCAACCGCCTTCATCGCCACCTTTGGCGGCACCGTCTCGGTAATCAGTCCCTGCGTTGCCGGTGTCTCACAAGCCTGACCAATGCCGCTGAGCGCCACCAGAACAAATACCATCCAGATGTGATCCACACCACCCAGCGCCAGAAATCCCAGCAGCACAACAATGACGGCCTTGTAAATCGCTGTCGCCGCGATCATCCTGCTGCGAGACAGATGGTCACTCATGTATCCTGCCAGAGGCGACACCAGGCTACCCGGTGCTTTTTGTACTGCAAACGAGGCGGCCGTTAGAAAAACAGAATCGGTTGCAGACAGGACAAACCAGCCAAGTGCCAGGCGCTCACACTGTTTCGCAAGCGCCAGGATCACGGTGCCAAACCAGAGACGCCGATAGGCAGCAATATGCCAGGCCGACAACCGGGATGCCGCCTCGGTTGTAGAATCCTGTTTACGCGACAATTCCATTTAGAATAACCGTTTTGTGGGCACTTTTGGGTTTCGAAAATAGGGACCAAATGGTAGGAGCCGGCTCCTGTCGGCGATTCTTCGCCCGCAGAGCTGGCTCCTACCGAATCACAGTGTCGAGAGCACGAGTTTTAAAACAGCTATGCGTCCGTTCAGTTGTTAAATCGAAAGCTTTTTAAAAATTATCTCTTCAGCCCTTCACCCGCCAGTCGATAATTAAAACCAAATGGTAGAAGCCGGCTCCTGTCGGCGATTCTTCGCCCCCGATACCTCTTCCTGGAGTTTTAAAATGACGTCTCAACCTCCCGAAGGTAATCCCGAGACTCGAAAACCGGGTGATTTTCGCATCCTGGTGGTCGACGATGAAGAAGCTGTTTGTCAGGGCCTCTGTGACCTCATAAAACGAGATGGGTATCGCGCCAAAGGCGTCGGAAGCGCCAAGGAAGCGCTGGAGATTCTTCAGAAGACCCCCGCAGACCTCGTCCTTACAGATCTGATGATGCCGGAAATCAACGGCTGGCAACTCCTGCGGGCAATCAAGAAACACTACAGTGATATCCAGGTCATCGTGTTTACTGGCTATATTTCCCAGGAGGCCAAGGCCATGCTCACAGATGAAAAGGCCGAGGGATTTTTTACCAAACCGGTTGACCACGCTCGGTTGCAGGCCATGTTAAAAGCCCTCCTTTTCCCCCAAAACCTGGGCCGACAGGCCGAAGTGGTGGTCATAGAAAACGATAGCAATTCCCTCAGAACCATCGAACATGCCTTGATCGAACGTGGATTATATGTGCATCGCTTTTCGGAAGCCAAAAAGGCCCTGGTCCATATCCGAAATACCCCGCCCAACCTGATCATTACGGAACTGATCTTAGCGGACGCAAATGGATTGGACCTCTGTCAAACCGTGTTTTCAAATCCCGACAACGCCCAACTACCGGTTCTCATGATCTCTTCCCAACCGGCGCGAGAGGACATACTCAGAGCCCTTCAGCTCGGAATCAAAGGAGTCGTGCTCAAGCCATTAGATCTCCACGCGCTCAGCGAAAAGGCCGTGCAGGTTCTCCGACAAGCGGGCAGCAAATAGAAAGTTCCACCCCGGGCCTTCTACAAGACCGTCGCACCTCCCTTCCAGAAAGGGTTGCAGGTCCAACCCGGATGTCTCCATCCCCCTTCTTTTTACCATCTGTTCAGTGGGTGACCGTCTCCATGGAACCAGATCACATCCACCAGAACGCCGAGACCAATACCAACCAGGTGACCGGTGAGCATGCCCAGAAATAGCGGGGCTGTTTTTCGGTAGCGTTCCAGGCCGCCAAATTTCAGAAGGACGGCCTTGGTCAACCAGACCAGAAAAATAGAGGAGGCGCTGCTCCTCAAAATAAGGGACGCGCCGATGGTAAAGCCAATCGGATGGATGGAAAACACAGGGAAACGGTACCTCAGGAAAAGTAGAAAACCGGTAAAGACACCACCCACACCGAGAAATTTCACACGATCCCAATCCGTGCCAAGCGTACCCTGAATGCGCCCGGCCACCAGTTGCCAGCTTTCGACAGCCCCGCCTCCCGCCCCCCGGAAACTGCTACCGCCGAAGTTGTAGGCACCAACGCCGTGGTAGCCGTGAAAAAGCGTAAAGTAAATCACAAATACAGCGCCTATCACAAAACTCAACAACACAACGGGCACCAGCCGCCGACGTCCCCGGGGTGCCATCGCCATGCCAAGCCGGGGAATGTGCGCCAGCGTGGTGATGCCAAAGGTTTTGGCATCACAAAAAAATGCCCATGTCAGCCCCAGAGCTGCAGCGCTGAGCGGCCCCATGTTTGCAATGCCAAACAGGTGAAAGGTAAAAGCCTGAGCGGTAATAGGACCACGCAGGTACACCAGACCACTCTCAACAATGATCCGGGCAAGGCCCAAATAGAGGACCAGTGTGCCGAACCAGAAGGACAGCAGAGGCCCCCAGGCCATCCCGGCCTGGTGCAGCCACAAAATTAGATATATGCAGGCAACAAGAAGCACCCAGACGGCCGTCCGATAGGAGACAATCTCGTCCGAATCGTCGATGCTTTCGTCCAACCCGAAGGCCTTTCGGAAAACCGTTTGCAGATGTGCCCGGGCAACCCACAATCCCCAGACCACAAAAACAATCATGCCGCCAAAACTCTGCCAGCCAATGGCTGGATGAAAAGAGCACCAGGGATCGGACCCGCCGATGTCGAAGCCAACCCGATTGAAAATGCCCGCCTGCAAAATAGCCAAAAGGTGGAACGCCCAGATACTGAAAAGTACCTCCGATTTGGTGAAATAGCCACACGCAATGGTCATGGGATGGACCACAAACAACAATTGTGGAAATCCCCGACCGATAAAAATGTTCCGGCTGGTAAGCACAGGTAGCCTGGGAAAGCCCGTGATAAACCAGCCCGCGATATTCCAGCATAGAAGGCCCAGGACGAGCCAGAAACCAGTTTGAAAAAGACGGGACCGAACCAGAACCGACAGTCTTCCAGACGTGCCGGACGCGCCGGTCAGTTCCAGCATCACCTGGGCAATGGGAAACGTCAAACGCTCGTGTTCCACCCACTGCTTTCGCAAAATCACCACCAGGCAAACATTGGCCGCCATCAACGCCCCCAGGAATCCACCCCACCAAAAAAACGGCGTCATCCATGCCTCCCAGGGTGCTGAAATCCCTTTCGGAAGGCTCTCGTGAAACCCGACCGTAGCGGATGGATCGGCAACAATTGCCCAGCGGGGAATGTAGTCCAGAAGAATTTCCGACCAGCGATTCTCAGGCGTGGCAAAATAGGTGGGCGTGGAGATAACGCCAAGAAAGTAGCCGGCAAACCACTCGCCCTGCGTGGTAGCCGCCACCAGTCCCGTACAACAAATGGTGAGAAGTTCCGAAGGCGAAAGGCCCTTCCCTTTGCGCTCAAAGAGGAGGTTCACCCCGAGCAGGAAAATGAAGGGTATCAGAAAAGCAACGGACAAGTGGGCGTAGTCCGCACGGGAGGAGTGAACCAGCATACTGCTATAGGCCGGCCAGA
>JAPUJS010000151.1 GCA_027296045.1 bacterium
CGACCGGGTGCCGAGGTATCCTGGTATGGAGCAAGGGCCTAGTGTGAGTGGTTCGAAGGACGATTGCCTACGGAGGACGAGTGGTAACGGGCCGCCCGGGGTATCGATGGGCGGATATATCCCTGGGGCAACAGGGCACCCCATCCAGACCTGTTGAATTATGAGTGGCAGGTGGGGCACTCATCGGATGTAGGGGCATATCCCGATGGGGTCAGTCCGTCGAAGACTTACGACATGGCCGGAAATGTGTGGGAGTGGATGGCCGACTGGTACGATCCCGATTATTATTCCTGGAGTCCGAATGAGGACCCTCAAGGGCCCCGGGAAGGGACTCAAAAGATTCTGCGAGGGGGCTCCTGGTTGAATTTTTCGACTCTGGTGCATTCAACACACCGCTTCAAGATCAAGCCAGGATTTACGGATCGGAGTATTGGGTTTCGGTGTGTACACGGGCCATAACAGGAAGGGATTGCAGGGTGAATGTTCGGATTTTGCTATTTCTGTTTCTATTGCTAACTGGCTGTGGGACTCAAAACCGGGGGTTGCCCCGGGTTGGCGTTCGCGGACAGCCGTGGTATGACGCCAAGCTGTATGTGCAGGTCCAGATCTCTGAGCGGGCGAATCAAAATCACCCCATTGCCCTGGATTTGCTCGTGGTCTATGATAACGAGGTTCTGGCGATGGTCATGGCCATGACCGGGAAGGATTGGTTTGCCAGGCGCGAGCAGGTGAAGCGAGACAACCGGGGGAAGCTGGATGTCTGGTCCTGGGAGTGGGTGCCGGGTCAGGTGGTGTCGCTCCAGGCAGTTCCTCTTTCGGCACGGTCCGGCACGGGGTTTATTTTTGCCGATTATCTGGGGACAGGGGATCATCGCTATAAAATCGATCCCTATAAAAACATAACGATTCGGTTGCTGGAAAAAGAAGTGGTGGTTGGCCGGTTAAGATAGATGCACCGGCATGTTCTAAAGACAATATATCTCCGCACATCAGAACAGGCAGAGGGTGAGTCCAACCTTAGTTTTGGGACCTTGTGAAAGGAAAAACTTATGGCTGATGTCCATACTTTGCCAAATGCAGTCCAGTGGCACGAGGGGATGTTGCTGGCGCCCCAGCATTTCCAGCAGTCGACGTTGCGCCAGGAGGAACTGCTCCATTATCATACAATGCTGATTTCCCCCTTTCACTGGGGAATCCGGCAGTTTGAAATCGATCAAGCCTTGCTGGTCAACGGCCTGTTCAGGGTGGAGGCGCTCGAGGCGGTAATGCCGGATGGTCTGGTGGTTTCCCATACGGGTGAGGATGGAGAGACGCTGGAACTGGATTTGACCGGATATGTGGAGGAGAACCCCCAGGCTGAGTTGACCGTACATCTGGGGGTGACGGTTAAAGGCCTGGATCAGGTTGCTACAAATGGGGACTTGGCCCGATACGATTCTCTGGAAGAACAGGCTGTGGCGGATACCAATACGGGAGAGGGCGCATTGCAGATTCCCCGCCTCAAGCCTCACATACGGTTGCTGGTGGCCGAAACGCCGCCGGCCAAGTACACCGCATTTCCCCTGGCAAAGGTGGTCTATGAGGATCAGCGGTTTCAACTGACCCATTTTGTGCCGCCCACACTGGCTGTTACGGTCCCATCGGACCTCGGCGAGACCTGCGCACAGCTTGTGAAGCGGTTGCGGGAAAAAGCGACGTTTTTGTCCGATAAGGTGCAGTCTTCGGCCGGGACACTCGAACTGCCCCTGGTTCTGGAGACAAAGGGGATGGTTCAAAGCCTGGTATCGGCCCTGCCTTATCTGGAGGGGGTTCTCTATACGGGCGCCTCCCATCCGTATGCGCTCTATCTGGCCCTTTGTTCGGTGATCGGTCAGGTCGCGGCTTTCAGCCCGGGCATGGTGCCCCCTGCGCCCACCCCTTATAACCACAATGATCTTCGCGTGACGTTTGACCAGATGAGCCAGTTTGTCTTCAAGATGCTGGATGAAGGCATTCTGGAGGCCTATACGGCCGTGCCCTTCCATTTTGAGAGCGGGACGTTTAAACTGACCTTTCGGGATGCATGGATGTCCTCCCGGCTGGTGCTGGGCGTCAGACGGCACTCAGAGCAGTCGGAGCGAGACCTGGTGGCCTGGATGGAGGGCTGTTTGATCGGTTCTGAAAATCGCATTGAAACCATGCGGGAGAATCGGGTGCTGGGCGCTGCGCGTCAACAGATTGGGGACGATGACGAACTGGTAGCTGCAAGGGAGATGGTGTTCTTTTCTCTGGCAGCCGATTCCCGGTTTATCGAATCCAATGAGGTGTTGCAGGTGTTCAATCCCGAAGACCCGAGCGGGGCCCGGCGTCCAGCGGAAGTAGTTTTATATATCAAAAATTTGACCTGACAGGGTCACACAGGGAGACCTGAGAGGATGATTGTGATCATTGTGTTTGTTGCTGGCCACAGGGCTGGTGTGTGCCCCGATCGCTTTGAACAGCCTTGCCCGGTTGCAGGCAAAATCGAATCTGAGGCCTGAGCCCGATCCGTCCGAAGCCGGGCGCCCAGGCTAACCCGCCTGGGCCGTCCGATCGAACGAGTTCGATTAAGGTTATTTTTGTATATTTTTGTATATTTTTGTTGACTTTATCAATTTTATACCTTAATTTAAAGCATAAATAGACAATTATCTATTTATTTTCTGTTAATAATAGATAATACTAAACTCACACAACCCCATATATGCGCCATCAAACTTATGAATACCCCAACATATAGCGAATCCTTTCTCCTGGGCCAATTTCGGGCATTTTACGCCGAAGTGATCCGTTTGAAACAGATGGTTGCTTCTGGTCGCCTGGTCTTTTCTTCAGAAACCGGCACCGAGGAGATCGAAGATCCGGTGCAGGCGGCCAATTTTGTGGC
>JAPUJS010000152.1 GCA_027296045.1 bacterium
GTGCGATGGTCGGCATGGAGGCGCTGATGCAGGGTGACACGCAACAGGCCTTGCAGGGGCTGCTGGATGCGGCC
Source organism: bacterium (assembly GCA_027296045.1). GTDB lineage: Bacteria > Latescibacterota > UBA2968 > UBA2968 > UBA2968 > JAPUJS01. Next base: position 75 of record JAPUJS010000152.1, read on the forward strand.
GGTTCACTGCCGGGCGTGGGTGAGCATATTGGACAGGCCCAGGAACTGTTTCAGGCGTTTGCAGAGGGCAACCCCGCCGACGTGTTGCAGGAAGGGCTGGCAGCGGCCTTGGCCATGCCGGAGGTTCAGGCGCTGGTGACACAGGCACAGGACATGATGATGGAGACGCTGCAGGGATATGCGCCCGAGGCCGTCAGCATGGCGCTCAATGCAATTGAAAGCCTGCCGGAGATCCAGGCAACGATGGCCCAGGCGCAACAGGGGCTGGCGGCGTTGAGGGAGGGCGACCTGGAAGGCGCATTGGGGGCTTTCAGCGAGATCACGATCGTCGCGGAGGGCTTGCAGCAGGCACAGGCCACCCTGGAGGAAGTGATTGCGCCTCTCGATGTGGCGACGATTTCAGATACACTCACGCAGGCGGGGCAGATCGCACAGGCGGTTGCGACCGCTGGCAGCTTGAGCGAGCAGATTGCAGCGATTTCACAGAGCCTGATCTCACCCGAGACAGCGGTTGGAGGGCTGGTCGCTGCGGTTTCCACCCAGATCGGAAACGGGCAGGGATGGCTTGCCTCACTGGTGCCGTCACCCGATGCCCCGGAAGCCCCTCCGGATGTCCCCGATGCCCCGGATGCCGGGGATGCGGATGCGGATGGTGCAGATGGAGGTGCAGGTGCAGATGGAGGTGCAGGTGCAGGTGCAGCAGGCGGGGGCAGTCCGAAGGATCAGAAGCTTTATCTCTCTGTGACCACACCCCTGGCGGATAAGTTTACGGCTGTGCGATTTGACGGTGAGGAGCAGATTTCGGGCTTGTTCCAATTCAAGGTCGAATTGACGTCGGAGGACAACGACATCGATTTTTCGAAGATGGTCGGAAAAGACATGACCCTCAATCTGCTGTTCCCGGATGGAAAGAAGCGGTATATCAACGGTGTGGTGAACCGGTTTGTGCATGCAGGCCCTTTCGATGAAAGCGGAGATACCAAATATATCGCCGAACTGGTTCCCTGGTTCTGGCTGCTGACCCTGAGTTCGGACTGCCGGATCTTCCAGAACCAGTCTGTATCTGAAATCATCGAAGCGGTATTCAAAGATCTGGGATTCAAGGATTTTAAGAATGAGTTGAAAAAGACTTATGAGAAGCGGGAGTATTGTGTGCAGTACCGGGAGACGGCGTTTGATTTTGTTTCGCGACTGATGGAGGACGAGGGCATTTTCTATTTCTTTCGGCACGAAGCCAGCAAGCACACCATGGTCCTGGCGGATGACAAAGACTCCCACAAGGCCTGCCCCGGGCCGACCACGATTTATTACAAACCCCGAGTCTCCAAGGAGATCGAATACGATGCGATGCTGGAGTGCTCACTTGAACAGCAGGTTGTGTCGGGCAAATATCAGATGACCGACTACAATTTTGAGACCCCCACAACGAGTTTGCTGGTAACTGCAACAGGCGAGGATCAAAAGAAGGCCCTGTTTGAATATCCGGGGGGGTTCGACAAGAAAAATGCGGGCGAGAAACGGGCAAAAATTCGGATCGAGACGTGTGAGATGCCGGCAAAGGTCATCCGTGGAGAAAGCTGGTGTATGGGATTTACCGCCGGACATACATTTACGCTGAAGGGACACAATCGGAAGGAACTGAACGCGGGTTATGTGGTGAACACGGTTTCCCATTCGGGCTCCCAGAACGACTATTCCAACTCCTTCGAGGCGTTTCCGGACAAAGTGCCCTTCCGGCCACCCAGGACGGCCCCCAAACCTGCGATTTACGGCGCCCAGACAGCGGTGGTGGTGGGCAAAAAGGGCGAGGAGATCTGGACGGATAAGTACGGCCGGATTAAGGTGCAGTTTCACTGGGACCGGGAAGGCAAAAAGGACGAAAAGAGTTCGTGCTGGATTCGGGTGGCGCCGGGGTGGGCGGGCAAGCAGTGGGGCAGTTTTTTCCTGCCGCGCATTGGGCAAGAGGTTGTGGTGAGTTTCCTGGACGGTGATCCGGACCGGCCGCTGGTGACGGGTGGGGTTTACAATGCACAACAGACAGTGCCTTATACCTTACCCGCCGACCAGACCAAATCTACCATCAAGAGCAATACGTCCAAGGGTGGGAAGGGGTTTAATGAGATTCGGTTTGAGGACAAGAAGGATAGCGAGGAGGTTTTTGTCCATGCCCAGAAAGATATGAAGCGGGTGGTTGAAAATGACGATGTAGATCACGTGAAAAACACCCGACAGACATTTGTGATGAAGGGCGACCCGACGCTGGAGAAGGGGTTGCAGGACGTGCTGACGGTGGAAGGCAAACGCAAGGTGACGCTGAAGGGGGCAGATTCGGAAGAGACGCATATTAATGAAGGAAAATATACTCAGGAAGTAACCAAGACCCGGGACATCAAGGTGAAGGATAAGGAGACCCATGCAACGGATAAGGATTATCAGCATACGGTGAAGGGCAATTACAAACTGACGGTAGATGGAGATCTAACGATTGATGTGAAAGGCAAGGTCACCATCAAATCCGGGAAAGACTTCAATACCAAGTCCGGTGCGAATATGAAACACAAGTCTTCCCGGAATATGAATGTGGAAGGGGGGCAGAACCTGACAACAAAGGCCGGCCAGAATGCGACCCATAAGGCGGGTCAGAACATCACCAGCAAGGCCGGAATGAACATGACCAGCAAGGCCGGAATGAACATGACCAACAAGGGTGGGATGGCCCTTAAGAACGAGGGTGGCATGTCGATCGAGAACAAGGCCGGTGCCATGTTCAAGTCCAAGTCAGGCGCGATGTTCCAGATGGAGGCGGGAGCGATGCTGCAAGCCAAAGCGAACGCCATGATACAGCTTCAAAGTTCGGGTCTTTTGATGGTCAAGGGAAGTTTGGTCATGGTGAATTAGACTCCTCAAACAGGAAGATCTGGAGTTCCTTCAAAAAGAGGCTGGCGATCGAATGGCAGATTCAAGAGAACAAGGCGAAAACGGGCGCTTGGACGCCGGGGTTGAACCGACCGTCCTGGATGTCGAAACAGAGGCCGGTGAAGCAGAGGGTGTGGGAGCTGAGGCCGGACCGGACGAGAAGATCGAGCGCGATGAAGAGGGGCGAATCGTTCAGAAAACCCTCTACGGTGAGGATGGGCAGGAAACGGAGACGCATTTTTACGATTCCGAGGGGCTGGTCGAGCGCGTGGTGGCTTATGCAGAGGGGCAAATGGTCTCCGAGACATTTTACGACGATGAAGGGGTGCGCACCCAGGAACTGAAATACCGCGATGGTGTGTTGGCAGAGGACGTATCTTATGACGATGAAGAACAGGTGAGTCAGCGGGTGGCTTATGCAGACGGTGAGATTGCCTCCGAAGTCTATTACGACAATGGCGTGCCTGTCCGGGAGACACGCTATGCCGGGGGCCAGGTGGTCGAAGAGGCGATGTATGACGATGACGATGGGGTGTTGACCGAGCGGGTGCATTATAAGGACGAACAGCCCCAGGAAGTGGTTTCGTACGATCCGGACGGATGGGCATCGGAACGGGCACGGTATCAGGACGGCAAACTGCATGGCGAGACAGAGATTTACGATGAGACGGGGCAAGTGGTCCAGAGAGTTAATTTTCAGCAGGGCAAATTGCACGGCGAAGCACTTACCTACGATGCGGATGGACAGGTGACCCAGCGGGCGACGTATATGGACGGGGTACCGGAGGGTGAGACCGTGATTTATGTGGACGGAATCGTTCGTAGCACGATCCAGAATAAGGCGGGCAAACAACACGGTACGACGGTGGTATACAATGAATACGAACAGGTGGCTCAAACGATGGAATTTGTTAAGGGGCGCCAGGAAGGAGAGTCCGTCCAGTATTACCCGAACGGGAGCCCCAGCGAGCGGGCAACATATGTGGCCGATCGGCTGCACGGCGAGGTGATCCGGTATTATCCGCAGGGCAATATCAGAGAGAAGCTGTATTACCAGGAAGGACGGCCAGTCGAGCAAATCAGTTACGACTACAAGGGGAAAGAACAGACAGCAGAGGAAGCGCTTATCGTGCACGCCAGTTTTTTTTCGAGAATCGGGGCCTTTTTAAAGCGGATGTTTCAGTCCATCGGACGTTTGTTCAGAGTTTCTTGAAAGGAGATGAAAGATGCCGTTTCCAGCATCCAGATTGACCGATATGCATATGTGTCCAATGATGACGCCGGCCGTGCCGCCCATTCCCCATGTCGGCGGACCGGTGGTTGGACCGGGCTGCCCGACGGTGTTGATCGGAAATATGCCCGCAGCCGGAATGGGAGATATGGCGGTGTGTGTCGGGCCGCCGGATTCAATTATTAAAGGGTCGCCGACCGTCCTGATTGGCGGCAAACCCGGGGCGCGAATGCTGGACAATTGTGCACACGGAGGGATGGTGGTGCTGGGATTTCCGATGGTGCTGGTGGGGCCTTAAGCGACCGATTGTAAGCATCACGATGCAGACCAAAGAGGAGACGGGCGATGGATTATAATTTTTCTTTAAACAACAGGCATATTTCGGCTGTGACGGTTGGGCTTTGCGCTGTGGGTGTGTTGATTTTTGTGGCCGGGGTGCTGGTGGGGGTCTATTTACAGTTGCCGGAACTGGAGGCCCGGACGGCGGTGATGCCGGAGGCAGAGGTCCCGGTGGAGCCGGAAGTGGCTCGCACGACCAAGCAGTTTGCGGTCCCGGACTATGGGCCCGATGACGAGACCCTGGAATTGGAGATCGAGGCGTCTGCTTCGACTGGGGTGTCCGGGCTGACGGCGTCTTATCCGGTGGAGCGGAATCCGTTTACGGTTCAGGTCGGCGCATTTTGGAAACCGCGCAATGCAGAGCGTCTTTATGAGGCGCTGTGGAAAAAAGGGTATGCGCCCCATATTTTCTCCGCCTGGGATACCAAGAACCGGTTGTGGCATTGCGTGCGAATCGGGTATTACAAAGATCGGACGTCGGCCAGACGGGAAATGAACCGGTTTATGGCAAAGCAAAAAAAGGAAGCAATTATACGGCCATCGGATACGCTTTGAGCGCTGCACGGGCTATCCTTTTCGATGGCGTCAAAGATCGAGTTTAATATGTGGCCATGGTTTCTCATCCCCCTTGTTCTGATTGCTTTTGCGCTGCCTGTGGGATATTTTCTGTCCAGGCGGCGGGGAAAACAAAAAATGAAGGCCCCCCGGGAATGGGACTCCCAACGGGCGCTGCGGCGGATGATCGAATCCAACGAGGGGATTCGGGCGCTTTATAACAGGCTTGGATATGCGCCCCGGCTGGAGTGGGAACTGGAAGGACTTGTCCGCGATCTGAAGGCGCTTATCCGGACGGAGATCCCGGATTTTGAAGTCTTCCATTCGGCATTGCGTACCATCCAAGATGAACTTGGGAAAGAAGACCGGGATGCGGCCGATCCCCTGTCGCTGGCATGGGTTCAGAAAAAGGATGACGCATTTCTGAATGCGGTGCTTGCGGCGGAGGACGATCCAGATCGTGTGCTCGAATTGCTGGACCGGAATCCGGTCCATGAGCCCCTGGCCTTTGTGGAGCAACTGCCGTTTTACAGAGACGGGAAACTGACCTGGCGAACGCCGGTAGGGCTTTCGGCGATTCGAAAGCGACCTGAAAATCCGACCCAATTCGCACAGATTCTATATGAGATTGAAAGCCGGGTCCGAACGTCTCAGATCCCAAGAAATCCTGGGGCCGGCCAGGCGATTCTGGAAGAGATTGCAGGTTTGAGGCGGGATCTCCGGAAAAAAGACGCCTATTTCCCGACTGCGCTGAAGTTACTCGAAAAGACGATTCTGGAATGGTTGCACAATGCACATCTTGAGACGAATCGGTCGCAACGGGAGCGGCTGGACCGATTGTTATTGGAATTGCTTAGCATTCGGTACGAATATGGTCTGGATGCCGAGCCGAGGCCGAGGTTGGATCGCGTTCGGACCGATGCATTTAAAAGGGCCGTTCGGACGCAGGCGATGGACTACCTCAACGCGCCGTGGATGCACATACAGGGGCTTACAGACACATTTCTTGTCCTTTTGATCG
>JAPUJS010000153.1 GCA_027296045.1 bacterium
CAGTTGGACAATCCTGGAACCAATGTGGCTTCCAGGAGACTGCTGGAAATTCTGGAGGTCGAAATTTGTCCCCTCCCGGAAACCGAACCAGACAAGGAGCACCCCAATCAGGCCAAACCTGAGATGGTCCAGCTTGCGAAACAGGTGGTCGTCTTCTGGAAAGAAGATTCCCAAGAGGATTCCAAAGAGCAGGTAGTGCAATCTTCCAAGCCGGATGCTGTTCAATGGCGAGGCAAGATTGAATCGCCAGAAGAGGCTGGTACCAATCAGAAACAGCATCAGGGTGAAGAAGAGGCTTGTGATAAATTCCATACGCCGTTTTATGCCTGTAAAATCCGTTTCTCAAGAACGTCGTCCAGGAACGATTCTGGCGAGGAAGAGTATAGCGTTTTCAGAGGGATTCGTCAAGGATTAAGTCCCCGAAATCCATTGGACGGAGACTTGACAGGCCATGTGTTTTGGCGTATATTGTTTTGCGAAAAACTCCCTATTATTTCTAAGGTTAACGAGATGGGTAAACGGCCCTTTATCGGAATTATGTTCCAATGCTGCCAGGTTTACGGGCGAGCTTATCTCAAGCCCAATCGGTCTGCCTATGAAGCTCGGTGCCCGCGGTGTTGCAAACCCATCCAAGTCAAGGTTTCAAAACACGGTACATCAAGCCGGTTTTTTTCTGCTGGATAAACTGCCTGGTGTCGGGCCTGGGGTGAGGCCTATTCATGGCTTTTTCGGATTCCTATGTGCTTGAATTAGATGTCGAAGCTTCCTACGACCACCTGGAAAAGTTCGCCAATCTCGTCGAAGAGTCCGCTCAGAAAATGGGTGTATCTGAAGATGAGGAAGTCGATTTGATGATTGCGGTGATGGAAGCCGTCAACAATGCCATCTTGCACGGCAATAAGGAAGACGACCAAAAACGGGTTTGGATGAAGATTGAGACCTCCGAATCGGAAATAACGGTGTGGGTGCAGGATGAAGGGACAGGGTTTCAAATAGATCTGTTGCCCAACCCCTTGAACGAAGAGAATTTGATGAAGGAGTCGGGGCGGGGCATTTTGATGATGCAGGCATTTATGGATGAGATCGATTTTTCACAAAATAAAAAAGGGCTGCTCGTCACCATGAAAAAGGCGTTCCAGACAAGGGAAAAGAAAGGCTGAATCTCCTGGAGGTTTCGATGAAGATTTCTGTTTCTGGCCACCACTACCATCTGTCTGATGCGACCCGGGAATATGTCGAACAAGAATGTGAAAAGTTCGAACGATTTTATTCGCCTGTTTTGGATTGCCAGGTGACTATTAGCAAGGAAGGGCGGACCGAGAAAGCCAATGTTGTGGTCAATCTCTACGGACAAAATCTGCAGGCATCGGGCTCGGCAGATAAACTCTATCCTGCAATTGATCAGGCAATGGATAAAATGATTCGTCAATTGAAAAAAACCCATGACAAGAGGCGTAAGCCCCGTCCCAGAAGTCCCTTGGTCGATTCAGAGTCGGAGAAGTAATCGTGGGACAGATCACGGTGGATGAATTTTTCAGCCAGTATGGTACTGTTCTGGAGCTCGAAGTGGTTGCCGGCAAGGCCGGGATGGACAAATTCCTGACGTCCAGCGATGTACACCGACCTGGATTGGCCCTGGCGGGCTTTGTTGGCCTTTTTACCTACGACCGGGTTCAGGTCCTTGGAAATACCGAAATGCTGTACCTGAGCGGCCTGGACCACGATCGCGCTCAGATGGTTCTGTATCCCATTTTTCAGTTTGACATTCCGTGCCTGGTGATCACAGACGGGAATGAAGTGCCCGCAAGCATGGTTGCATTGTCCGAACAGCGATCGGTTCCACTTTTGAAAACGCCTTTTTCGACCACCAAATTTTCCCATCTGTTTACCTTTCACCTCGACGATGTTTTTTCACCCCGGACCACCATTCATGGATCCCTTGTAGACGTGTATGGTATCGGATTGCTCCTTATTGGACGAAGCGGCATTGGGAAAAGTGAGATTGCAATTGATCTGGTCGAGCGGGGCCATCGGCTGGTCGCCGACGATGTGGTGCAGGTTGCCCGCAAACTTCAGGGGTTTCTGGTCGGGTCGAGTGGCGAAACCCTTTGGGATTCTGAGGAAAAGGGATTTCCTTATATGGAGATTCGGGGGCTGGGAATTTTGAATGTGCATCATATGTTCGGCGTGCGTGCCGTGCGGGTTCAGAAGCGTATTGAGGTGGTTGTCAAATTGGTCGAATTTGATGAATCCATCCATTTTGATCGTACCGGGCTTGAAGACGACTGGGTCTCTATTCTGGATGTTGAGATCCCGCAGGTTACCATCCCCATTTACCCTGGGAAAAATATCACAGTGATTGCCGAAGCTGTTGCCCTGAATTATCAGCTTAAAATTCAAGGCTATCATACCGCCCAGGAATTCAATCGGAGACTTTTGGAAAAGTTGCAGGAAAAGGGTCCGGGAGGGCCTTCTTAAGGCATTGTGCGTTTCAAGGAGCCTGTGTTTGGACTGGGAGGCAGGTTCAAGGCTTGAGATATTTGGTCCGTGACACCAGCATAAGGAGTTTTGTAAAATGAGGTATACTTTCCTTCTAATTTTTGGTCTTTTGATTCTGGCAGGTTGTGCGTCGGATACCAGTCGAGAAAATGAGGCACAGCGGATGTTTCTGACGGGACGGGATTTGGAAGAATCATTCGATTCTCTGCCACGGGCTATTGCAAGATATGCGGAGATTGCGGAAAAATACGCAGATACGGAGACGGGGAAACGAGCCGGCGAGAGATACCAAAAACTGTTGAAAGCCCAGCAGTTTTTGAGCAAGCGAGAAACGGTGTCTCAGGACAGCTTAATGGAGTTTTATGAGGAGGTTCGCCGGGTTGTACCAGATTATTTTGCACTGCTAAAACGGCTGGGAACTGTGTATTTTAACCGGTCCAACGTCGCCGCCCGATTTGCTATACGTTCCAAATCACAACCGTTGGTGGAAAGCGTGATGGAAATGTGGCACCGACAGGATCAGATGTGGTCTCGATATGACTTCCGGCCGCTTCCGGAAGATCGGCAATGGCAGGACAACCTGTGCAAGCATTCGGTAATGGTAGGGCGCATGTTACAGGGTTTCAAGCAATATGAAAAAGCATTGCAGGTCGTCGAGCGGGGGCTGGAATATGCCTCGGGACAGGAGCAGATTGCCCGGGCGAAAGTCTACGCGGCATTTTACACCTTTCGGCAAGGAAAAACTGAGGATTTCCGAAAAAGCATTTCTCTGGCCAACGAAGCGATGGCCTACGAATTCTTGCCCGATGAAGACCGTGCCCGTGCCTATCACATTGTCGGTCTGAATTATACCTATCTCCACCAGGATAGCGGCGTACTGTCGGACCTCGAGGAAGGGATCAAGGCCCTGAATGAGGCGGTCAATATCGACCCGAAGCTCGAAGAAGCCAGGAAATTGTTGCGGCAACTGAGGCGGTTGCGGGAAACGGCAAGCGTAGATGAATAGCTGTCTGGAGGGCTTCAGGACCGTCGGGGAATGCGCATGCCTGAGACAAATGCACCACGTGTTCTTGTGATTGATGATGATAGGGCGTTTTTGGAAATTGCCAAATTCCACCTGGAGCAAGTTGGGGTCGATGTGGAAGTTGCTTTCGAACCCGAGGTGGGGTTTAATCGTGCCATCGACACGGATTTTCACCTGATCCTTCTTGATTTGAATATGCCGGGTATGCATGGGGAAGAGGTGCTTCGACTGATGAAGCCCCTGGGTCGGGGCCAACGTATTCTGGTGATCAGTGGGGAAAGCCGGGATCGGTATCAAGCACGGGCACGAGATTTGGGCGCTGTCGGATATCTTCAAAAGCCCGTCGATGCCAAGATCCTGTGCGGAACGGTTTTGGAACTGGTGGGGGAACCGAGGGGAGACGAACGGGAAGATGCCGAACCGCCTGTTTCTCTCCCGGGAATAACCCATCTAACAGCCTGGATTTTTGGAGAGGCACGGGTGACGTTTTCCCAGCAGATTGCGGCTGTTGGGGTTTTGGCTGGTTTTCTGGGCGTTTTGATATGGTTGTTTTGGGGCAATCCATTGTGATTCAAGGCATTTCCTATCTTGATGTGGCATAGCCGGATGACTTGGCCATCCGGCTATCCGTTTGTCCAGAAATTCATTTGGTGAGGATACAGCGCTTTATGGGGGAGGTTGTTTGCAAATTTGGAGGTACGTCGCTGGCAGATGCAGGCCAGCTTCAGAAAGTTGCAAGGATCATCGATCAGAATGCCCAAAGGCGTTTTATTGTGCCTTCCGCACCTGGAAAACGGACCTCCGATGATACCAAAGTTACCGATTTGCTCTATCTGTGCCATGAAATGGCTCGACAGAAGATGGATTTTCGGGAGCCGTTTGAAAACATCCGCACTCGCTATGGAAACCTGGTGCAGGAGTTGGGCGTCGATATGAAAATTGGGGACCTTCTGGACGAAGTGCAGGAGAGAATTTCTCTTGGGGCAAGTCAGGACTATGTCGCCTCACGGGGAGAGTTCTTGTGCGGGAAATTACTTTCGGCACTCCTGGAAGCAACCTTTGTGGATCCGGTTGAGGCCATTCGGTTTCGGTCGGACGGACGGCTTGACCCGGTCAGCTATACGCTATTGGAAGAGCGGTTGTCTGGTCCGGGACAGTTCGTCATTCCAGGGTTTTATGGCGCCACCCCCGATGGAGAAATCAAGACCTTTTCTCGAGGAGGGTCAGATATCACGGGAGCCATTGTTGCCAGAGCGGTTCGGGCGGCGGTATATGAAAACTGGACGGACGTTTCGGGGATGCTTATGGCAGATCCTCGAATGGTTCCCAATGCGATGCCTGTGGAGGAAATTACCTACCGGGAGATGCGGGAACTGGCTTATATGGGGGCCGCTGTTTTTCACGATGAAGCGATGTTCCCGGCTATGGAAGCAGACATTCCCATCCATATTAAAAATACCAACCGACCGGAAGATCCGGGGACGCGCATTGTGCCACGCCGGGACCTGAATGACAAACAGTGGATTGTCGGGGTCGCGGGCCGGCCGGATTTTACGATGGTATATATTGAGAAGGCCCTGATGAACCAGGAAAGGGGGTTTGGCAGAAAAGTGCTGGAAATTGTCGAGTCCCACGGAATCAGCTACGAGCATACCCCGTCGGGCATTGATACCATGTCGGTGATTATCAGCGATGAGGAACTGGACGGGAAAGGGGATTTGTTGCTGGAAGATATGAAACGCATTTTGGAGCCCGACCGGGTGGAGTTGTATCCCGGCTTGGCACTAACCGCAACGGTAGGAGAAGGCATGTCGCACCGAATCGGGGTGGCGGCTCAGGTGTTTAGCGCCCTGGCAGAGGCCGGGGTAAACGTGCGTGTCATTGACCAGGGGGCTTCCGAAATCAATATTATTGTGGGGGTAGAAGAAGCCGATTTGCAACCTGCTTTACAGGCCATTTATCAGGCATTCGTGCCCTAGAGAGGCTGTATGAAACGGATCGCTTTGTTGACAGCTGGGGGCGACACTCCGGCCCTGAATGCGACATTGCACGGGGCAGTAGTTCGGGCAAACCAACTCCAGATTGAAGTGTATGGGCTGATCAAAGGATATAACAGCCTCTTCAATCCCCGCGTCCCCCATGTGCATCTGAATCCCCTTTTTCGTGAGATTCCCGAACTGGATGCCACCCAGGGGGGGACCATTCTGGGTGCTTCGCGAGATTATGTGGACCCCGAAGACCACGAGGAACTGGGCAAGATTTACGACAGGCTGAAGCAATTACAGGTGGATGGTCTTATTTGTGTGGGCGGAGACGGAACGCTGAATGGGTTGCAACCTATTTCCGAACATTTCAACTCCGTGCTTGCGCCCAAAACTATCGACAACGACCTGGGGTTGAATTATTTGAGCGAAGCCCAGGAATGGGTTCGAGAACCGCAGGATGAAGCGCCGGGATATCGCTATAGACACACCAGAAGACTGGTGGATTTTGACCTGGAATACATGGTGAATTATACAACTCCCGGATATGCCACAGCCGTTTATGATGTATCTATGGACGTGAAAAGGATCCGCACGACGGCCGAAAGCCACCGCCGGATCGCGATTGTGGAAGTGATGGGCAGACACTCCGGATATATTGCCCTCGGGGCGGCCTATGGTCAGCCGGACATCATTTTGATTCCCGAATCACCAATCGATGAAGGGGTTCTGATTGAACGTGTCAAAGAGATTTACGGTTTGCAAAAAAACGTGGTCATCGTTTGTGGAGAAGGCATCGTAGACGATTCCGGAGCCGTTTTGGGAGAGACCCTGCAGACCACCGATCCTGCGGGCAATATTCAATTCAGTGGTGCTGCCGAAGCGCTTCGTCGTCTTCTGATCAACGGCATCGGAGATGATTTTTTCATTTCAAAACGTCGTGGAGACTCTGCCGAGGCAACCATCTTTACCCGGAAAGTCGGCCATACCCAGCGAGGCGGCCGACCCATTCTATTCGACCGTTTTTACGCCAGTCAACTGGGCGGGAAGGCGGTTGATATGCTGCTGGAGGGACAGAACAATACCGTTTCTATTTTGCAGTGGAACCGGGAAGATGGCTTCTATCTCGACAGTATTGAAGCCAACATGCTGCGCGACCAATGGGGACACATCCACGCCAGGCTTTTACATCCTTCGTTTTACAACCCCGAAGGATTGCGGCCTTCCCGAATGGGTGTGGAATATTTGCTGCCTATTTTTACTACCGCACTCGGTCACGACGATGTGGAATACATTCGGTGCACTTTGTTTGATTCCGGCAACCTGCTCAGGCCCTACCACTCTGTCAACGTGGATATGGCCAAACGCATTCGATATCTGGCCTAGGGGCATAGAGATGGGACTGTCGATCGATGATTTGCAGGATTCGAACCGCTGTGTCGACCGCCTTTTGCAAATGGGCCACCGCACGGAGACGGCACGACAGAAGGTTGATCTCCTGACAAAGGTAGCTGGTGCGGCTGCAACCTTCTGTAATGCCGATGAGGAAGTCCACGCTTTTTGGGTACCCGGACGGATTGAAGTGCTGGGCAAACATACGGACTATGTGGGCGGAAGAAGCCTGCTTTCAGCAACGGGGCACGGGTTTTTTTTTATGGCCCAGGCCCAAAAGGATTCGGACATTGAGATCTTAGATGCCGTATCGGGGGACAAACTGTCATTTCAAATCGACCCAGATCTTGTCCCAGAGGTGGGAAGCTGGGGAAATTATCCTCAGACGGTTGCACGAAGACTGGCTCGTAATTTTCCCGGGCCATTGAAAGGTGCCCGCATTTTTTTTGGCAGCGACCTGCCACAGGCCGCTGGGATGAGCAGTTCCAGTGCCATGATTGTCGGATTTTATTTGTTGCTTGCACGTATCAACAGTCTGGATTTAACTCCGGAATATTGTACAAATATTAAAGGGATGACAGATCTATCAGGGTATTTGGGGACGATCGAAAATGGGCAGACATTTGGCACCCTCGAAGGGGATCGGGGGGTCGGTACATTTGGCGGCAGTGAAGATCATACGGCTATTTTATCTTGCCAACCCGGTACATTAAGCCAGTACGCCTTCTGTCCGGTTCGGTTTGAACGGGCGGTTGGTCTTCCAGAAGGATACACATTTGCAATTGCTTCCAGCGGAGTGGTTGCCGAAAAGACCGGTAAAGCGATGGAAAAATACAATCGGGCTTCCCGCCTGGCTTTCGCCGGGGTGGAGACCTGGAACAAGGCCAGCGGGGGTGCAGATCCTCATCTTGCAGCGGCCATTTCTCATAAGACTCCCGATACTATTCGATCTGTGTTAGAGGCAGGGGGGCATCCGACATTTTCATCCGAAGAGCTTGTGGATCGATTGGACCATTTTATTGCCGAAAATGAAACCTTTGTGCCGGGGGCTGCAAACGCTCTGGCGCAAGGGGATCTGGAGACGTTTGGGACTTTCGTAGACTGTTCCCAAAATTTGGGAGCCAGCCTGCTGAAGAATCAAGTACCAGAGACTGTTTTTCTGGCACAGGAAGCTCGCCGTCTGGGGGCGGTGGCCGCCTCTGCCTTTGGGGCGGGGTTTGGAGGCAGTGTGTGGGCACTGGTTTCGGACACGGCTGTCGGACCTTTGCTAAAGAAATGGGAAGATGTCTATCGAACAGAATTCCCGGATCGAGCAGCCCGCGCAAGCTTTTTTGCCACCGATTCGGGTCCTGCGGCGTTTGAGATCTAAGGGGAGAACATGAAGATTCTTGTGACAGGCTCCAACGGACGTATTGGCGCAAATCTGGTCAAACGACTGCTCGACAAAGGACATTCGATTCGAGGGTTTGTGTATCCGGGGGATGCAAGCCGAGCGCACAAATTGGATGGTTTTGACAATGTGGAACTGATGGAAGGGGACTTGCGGGATTACGATGCGGTGGAAAAAGCGGTCGATGGGGTCGACGCGATCTATCACCTGGCGGCAGCATTTGGCAGCCCGCATTCCAATATCGAATACTTACAGATCAACGGATTGGGCACGGTCCATATTCTCGAAGCGATTCGGGCAAAGGTCCCTGAACTTCATCGGCTGGTCTATGCGTGTACCGAGGCGATCTATTGGGATCTGAAAGCGGAAGGACGGTTGTTTGAAGAGCCTATTTCGGAAGACATGGTCAGCAAGACCCACCGCATGCCGTATTTTCTAACAAAATGGATTGGGGAAGAATTGGTGATGAACTATCACATTCAGTACGGAATCCCAAGTGTGGTTTGCCGATTTGCTACCGTGTTTGAACCCAGCGAATTTTTGACGGAAGAGGGTGTACCGAAGTTTTGCGCGTTGAAATCGGAATTGGATCGGCTACGGAAAGTGGAAGATCCGTCGCAGGAACAAAGGGAGACACGGGAACGTTTCGAGCAGGATTGGGAAGATGGGAAACGGCTTCTGATCAAGCGGTGTCCCGATGGCCGGTCTTATAAGCAGGAATGGTGCGACGTACGAGATATCGCCAAGGGGCTTGCCCTTTCTCTTGAAAAGGATGTCGGGGGAGCGTTTACTCTGGGTGGGTTGCTGGTAAATTGGGAAGACGATGTTCCCAAATTGGCCGAAAGGCTGGACACCGGATATTCGGAAGTGGTAATGCCCACACCGAACTTTTTTGAATTTGACCGGACGCGGGTTCGGGATATTCTCGGATTTGAACCCGATCACGATTTGTGGAGCACTCTGGAAACTGCATTGGCGATTCGAGAAGGCCGGGAAACCGATGTGATTCCAACCGGAATTCGGTATGGAAATGGGTAAACATTTACACAAAGAGATGGTGTTTTGAAACGGAAATCCAGATATATGATGGTGTGGGCATGGGTTGTTTTGTCCTGCACATCGCAACCGATGGTCGAGACCAATGCCCAGCCTGCCCAGGCCGATTATTTGAGCTTCAAGACAGAAGATGAAGCCAACAATATCGAAATATTCAAGAAGGCCAGCCCTGCTGTTGTCTACGTGTCGAGTACGACTTTGCAGCGGGATGTGTTTTCGCTCAACGTATTTGAAATCCCTCAGGGCACGGGTACGGGATTCATCTGGAACAAGGATGGCATTATTGTTACCAATCACCACGTCATTGAAAATGCAAACCGGGTGACCATTACCCTGAACGATAACACAACCTGGGATGCGGAAGTCATTGGGAGGGCACCGTTCAAGGATTTGGCTGTGTTGCGTATTGAAGCGCCAAAAGAAAAGCTGGTCCCCCTGCCTTTGGGCGATTCTTCCCTGCTCGAGGTTGGCAGAAAAGTACTTGCGATTGGAAACCCGTTTGGCCTGGATTTTACGCTGACCGTGGGGGTTGTGAGTGCCCTGGGCAGAGAAATTGAGACAGCGGTTGGTCAGACGAAGCGCAAAATTCGGGACGTGATCCAGACAGATGCCGCCATCAATCCCGGGAATTCAGGTGGGCCTCTCCTCAACGCCCTGGGACAGATCATTGGTGTGAACACCGCCATTCAGAGCCCCAGTGGGGCAAGTGCAGGAATTGGATTTGCAATTCCGGTTAATACAGTGAAAAAGATTGTGCCCCAACTGATCAAATACGGAAAGGTGGAAAGGCCCATCATGGGGGTCAACATTCTTCCAGACTATTTGGCCCGCCGGAATAAAATCGGAGGTGCCGTTGTCGCGGGAGTTGACCCTGGATCGCCTGCAGACCGGGCAGGGATGGTCGGAATCCGGCGTATCTATCGCCGCGGGTATGTCCTCGGGGATATCATTCTGGAGATCAACGAACAGGCAGTGAAAAGCTTCGATGATGTTGCAACCATTTTAGAAAAGTATAAACCCGGAAACACCGTTACTGTCATCACGGAACGGGATGGCAAAAGACAACGCTATCGGATCCGGCTGATCAGTTCACGGGATTATTGACACAACACATCATGGCAAAGGCCCTGATTTCAAGACTGAAATCGGGGCTTTTTTTATTTTTTTTCTATTCGCTTTACCGATGACTCGCTGGCATCTTGATAGAGCTTGTCGAAGGCCTTCGACCCGTCGTCTTCCACCACATCCATACTGGAACCGGGCTCAGAAATCGGTTGGGCGTCTCGGGGATAGACCTGGTGTAGTTCTTGTTTGGTACACGCATAATAGGTCATTTCACCGCTGGCTCGACGGTAGCGATACAGGTGTCGGGGAGGATCAACCCAGGTGTAGTCTACTCGATAGCGCTGCAAGGCGCGTTGGTCGATGTCGATGCCCAGACCGGGATCTTCGGGGACGCGGTAGAATCCTCCGCGGATTTTATGATTGGGCTTAATGAGCTGGTGACGCCAGATGTTCATGCAGGTGATGGCCGGCCATTTTGCCTGGGACAGGACAGCGCCGAGGTGAGCTGCCCAGGCCGTGGTAATACCCGTTCCAACCAGTTGGAGCCAGAAGGGTTTGTTGGCTTCGTCACAGATGGCGGCCTGGCGGAGGATGCGGGAGGCACCGGCGCAAACGACAAATCCATCGGTGATGTCTTCTTGCAGGGTGGTCATGATGGGGGGATTGCCATAGTGCATGGCCAATGGGCGGTTGAAACGGGTGCGGATCTGGCGGTTTCCGGCCACATCGTTTTGTGGGATCGGGGTTTCGATCATGGCAATTTCAGGATAGGCTTCCAATTCCTTGAGGTGTGGAACCGCATTGGCAGAGTTTCCCAGGGTGCTGTTGTAGTCCAGGTCCAGGTGGAAGCCTTTGGGGACGACCCGTTGCACGGCCTGGATACAGGCGTGCAGGTCGAACCAGGGCCGGGCTTTCAGTTTTGCGCTGGTATAGCCCAGTTTGACGGCCTGTCGGCATTCTTCGGCCCAGCCTTTGGGAGGCATGTCCATGTTCCACCACGAGAGGGGGCACCAATCGCGGACCTTTGTGCCCAGGAGGCGGTAAATGGGAACGCCCTGTGCTTTGGCAACTGCGTCGAAAAGGGCCATTTGCACACCCGCACCGAGTGCATCCTCCCACATAAGTTCGGCGGCCGGGCGACCCTGGATGCGTTTCTCAATCCCTTCCGGGACTTTTGACCAGGTGTAGTTTGGAATGGTCTCGCCCCAGCCGACTATCCCGTTGTCCATTGTGATTTTACAAATCTGGGAAATGCGCCAGTGGGGAAGCCAGTATTGAAGGTGTTTGCCCGCATTGGCAGTAAACGGGATATCAAGATGGATGAGCTCGATTTTTTGGATTTTCATGGGGACCTCCGGGAAGGTGTGGGCAATCGGAAGGTTCTGCGCTGGAGAATAGAGCGCCCAGGGACCGAAGTCAAGGGGAATGTTGTTGGGCTAAAATAATTGGGTGCGCAAACCAGGATTTGGTGTATATTGTGCCCGAATTAGGGTACTTTTCGTTCTTTACAGGAGGAATATATGGCAACGCGTTTGATTCATCTTGGCGTAGGTGGGCGTGGCAAGTGGCCGGTCAACTTGGTTACACAACGAGACGATTATGAAAGTGTGGCTTTTGTCGATGTCAATGAAGAAAATATGACCGCGGCGATGGAAGTGTCCGGCCTGCCCGAGTCCAAATGTTTTCGGACCCTGGAACAGGCATTGAACAATGTGGAGGCAGATGCCGTAGTGGTGATCACACCTCCCGACTTGCATGCCGATCAGTGCCTGGAAGCCATCCGGGCGGGCAAGCATGTGCTTGTGGAAAAACCGTTTACCAAAAGCCTGGCGACCGCGATACAGGTGGTGGAAGAGGCGGAGAAGCACGGCGTTAAAGTTGGGGTGAGCCAAAATGCAAAATACAATGCCCCCACCGTGACGCTGAGGCGGTTGATCCAGGAGGAAGTGTATGGAAAGGCGAACTTCGGGCAGTTGACCAAGCTGAGCTGGCGGTCCAAAGGGGTGCACCATTCCGGCCAAGATGACCATTCCTATCTGTGGGAACGAGGCATTCACGATTTCGATACCATGCGGTTTGCATTTGCCGATACCCCAAAAAAAATGTGGGGGAACAGTTTTAACCCATCGTGGAGTCCCTATAAAGGGGGGGCAGGCGTTCATGCCTGGATCGAGTTCGAAGGGGGCGCAACATGTAATTATCTCTGTTGTTTTGAAGCCCACAAAAATGAATCTTCCTTCCGAATCGATGTGGAGGAGGGCACGCTGTATATTTCTGGCAAAGGTGTCTTTCTTTCTCGTAGGAAAGTAGATGAAGATGAGGCAATTCCCCTGGATGAGTGTCCGGATTCGACCACGGTTATTATGAACGAATTTTCAAAATACATCAACGACGATGTGGAGCCGGAGTTTGCGGGGAAAAACAACCTGACTACGGTTGCGCTGGTGGAAGGGTTGGGGGTTTCTTCCGATGAAGGACGGATCATCGATGTGAAGGAGTTTATCGCTCAGGCAGGGGAGTGATGAATCCCAGGATCGCAGATCGATACCGGTGCTCCTTACGTTATCTGAGGCAATTTGATCTGGATATGCAATTTGATCTGGATATGCAAGCCGAGGCCTTTGACTGGTTTGACCTCTGGTTGAAAGGATAGCCCCTTTATGGCGGCCGTTTTGGACCCCGAATGGGAAACATTTGAAGACGAACGGACCGGTGCCCGGGTGACACGGTTGACAAACGCACCGTGTATTAATCATCCCCTGTATTATCTGGCCAATTCGTTTTCGCTGGATGGACAAACCCTGGTTTTTGCATCCGACCGGGCGGGGAAGATGGACCTCTACAAGGTGCATCTGGGGGATGGGGCCATCGAAAGGCTGACGGACCTCGAAGGGGTTCAGCCTTTTTCGGGCAATGTGGTGGACGATGGGGTGTATTTTGCAGCAGGAAGCGAAGTACATTGCCTGCGCCTCCAGGATGGAACAGACAGGGTGATTGCCTCGCGGCCGGGTTGTGGCCTCGGGGAGGTGACGGTGAGCGCCGATCGACAATGGGCGTGTTGTCTGGTCACGCGGGAAGGCGCTGCCGGACTGTTGGTGAGCAAAACGGATGGGTCGGCATCGACGGTCATTTTAGACGGCGTTCGGGCACTGTACCACCCTCAGTTTCACCCACAGGATGCAGACCTTCTGATTTATTCTGCCGACCCACCCGATCCCCGTTTGTGGACCGTCCGTCGGGACGGGAGAGAGGATCGGTGTTTTTATGCCAACCGGTTGGATGAATGGTTTGTGCACGAGACATTTTTGGGGAAATCCGACCGGGTGATTGTTGTCTGCTGGCATCAGGGGCTTTATGAGGTGGGCCTGCAGACGGGGGATATCCGAGAAATCGTCGGGTTCAGCAGCTGGCATATTGCGTCCAATTCAGACGGCAGCCAAATTGTGTGCGACACCCATTTGCCGGACCAGGGACTGTGTCTGGTGGATCCCCAAAGTGGCGAGTATGCGCCCTTGTGTTATCCCAATGCAACAAACCAGGGGTTCCAATGGGGCGAGCCCTCGCCGTTGCAGGCAGACGGGGAAGCACCGGGCTGGGCGACGATGACGGAAAATGTGTCGGCAGAAAGTGCATACGGCCCCCAGTGGTCACATCCCCACCCGGCTTTCAGCCCGGACGACAGGATGGTGTCTTTTACATCGGATGTGACTGGGTACTCCCAGGTATATGTGGTGGAAGTACCTGAAAAGTGAGGTTCTACGGTGAAGACATATCCGGATTTAGACACGTATCGAAAAGAACTATTCGCACCGGAAGATGATCTGCTCAAAGAGATTATGCCAGATGCAGTAGAACAGGGTTTACCCCGGATTTCGGTTTCACCAGAATCGGGCAAGATGTTGTATTTTTTGGCCAAATCGATTGGGGCACGGAAAATTTTGGAATTCGGTGCGCTTGCTGGATATTCGGGTATCTGGCTTGCCCGTGCGTTGCCAGACACCGGTCGATTTATTACACTGGAGATCCATCCCAAACACGCGGAAGTGACACGAAAAAATTACGAAGCGGCCGGGTTGAGCGGGATTGCCGAAGTGCGGGTAGGAGATGCCCACACCCTGGTGACCGGGGCGGCTGCGGAGGCCCCTTTCGACCTGGTGTTTATTGATGCGGATAAAGAATCTTATCCCGATTATTTGGACTTTGCACTGGAACATACCCGCCAGGGCGGCCTGATCGTCGCTGACAATACCAATGGGTTTGGTCATGTACATGAGGCACTGGATGAAAGCGATGGTCGGAGGGCGATCCGGGTCTACAACGACCGGGTAGCGAACCATTCAGGTTTGGTATCCAATATCATTCCAATCGGCGGTTGGCTGACGGTTTCTCTGGTGCTCTGAAGAAGAAGAAAAACCTCGGAATTAACCCCTGGCGCAGTCACCGCCAGGGGTTTTTTTTGTAAAAAAAAGTGAAAAAAGAGAACCCTCCAAAGCCTAAAGCGTATAAAATGCATCCATCCTGTGGCTTTTCCTTACAGTCGGGGCATTTTCTCCATCTCAATCTCTCCCTGAGTTGCCCTCTGGTTTTCTTTTTCGTACCAATCATCACCTATGTTCTTGGAGGGGCTGGATGACAATACGCCTTACTGCGTTGTGCTTTTTTCTTCTTTTCTTTCTTTTTCACATTCAAAATGCAGACGCCCGGCCCTTTCGTCCCGGTCTGCTGCCCAATGGTAATGTAAATAGCTGTGCCAATTGCCACGTCGATCCAGATGGTGGTGGGCCTCGCAATGCTTTTGGACAGGCTGTGGAGTCCCGTGTTTCGCCGAATGGCTTGGAGGCCTTCTGGGGGCCTGCGCTTGCCGCCCTGGATTCGGACGGAGATGGGTTTACAAATGGGCAGGAGTTAGGAGACCCCAATGGTACGGGGACGGCGACACTGGGCGCTCAGGTCACCAATCCCGGAGATCGCAATAGTGTGCCTCAGATTGTAAACCGGGCACCTGTGTTAGGCGCACTTGGAGCGCAGAGTGTGAAAGAGGGGGAGGCACTTACATTTACGGTCCAGGCGACCGACGAAGATAACGACACAGTGACATTTACGGCAGCCAATTTGCCCGAAGGCGCAACATTTTCGGGCAATACGTTTACATGGACGCCAACCTTCGATCAGGGTGGCGTCTATTCTATTTCGGTGACGGCAAGCGATGGGACCGACCAGGCTTCTATGAGCGTGGCAGTGACGGTCGAAAATGTGGCCCGTCCGCTTGTGATCTCTGCCTTTTCGCCCGCCCGTGGCACCCTGTTGGGCATGCCTGGAGACATGCTGACTGTTTCGGTGAGCGCAAGCAGCCCGGATGCGCTTGCTTTGACCTACACCTGGACGATTAATGGCCAGGCACAGGTTGAAACAGGGCCCTCTCTGCTGGTCACCGCATCAAGTGGGGATGCCGATGATGCCGTGTCTGTTCAGGTATCCGACGGGACTGCGACACTGACCCGGTCCTGGACGGTGGGCAAACGGCTCATGGGCGACCTGAACAGCGACAATCAGGTCAATTTTGCCGATTTTCTGGATCTGGTCACCGCATTCGGCAAAGCTTCCGGAGAGGATGGGTTTAACGCCGCCGCCGATCTGGATGCCAATTCGCGAGTCGAATTTGCCGATTTTCTCATCTTTGCACGCTACTTTGGGCTGAGCAGTCCTTAAATGTGCAATGCCTATGAGGAGGTCGCGCCACTTAAGAATCAATAAAGAGGCGACACTGAGTATTGATCTGAATCTATTCATGTGTGTCTCCTCACCATTCGCAATTAGGTTCCAGAGGAAAAG
>JAPUJS010000154.1 GCA_027296045.1 bacterium
ACTTTAACTCCCTGCTGGGTTGTTATCATATAGGGCAAAGCCCCCTTCCAACCCCCGTAGAGGTTCAACTGGGTGAAACCACCAAAAACATCGATATTCAAGCCTACTTCAGCCTGGTCCAGGGCGCAGATCTTCCCGACCGCCAGATTTGCACGGGCTTTCTGCCTCCTTTGCCTGATCTCCCTGGCCTATCCAAACCCGGCCTGGTCCCAAACGGGCAATCTATCCGGTCGGATCACCGACGCTGAAACCGCCGACGGCCTTCCGGGTGCCAGCATTGTCCTGCTCGGGACACAACTGGGCACCCTCACCGACGCAAACGGTATTTTTCGGCTTACCGGTCTCCCACCTGGCGACTACACCCTTTCCATCTCCATGGTCGGCTACACCCCCAAAGTGCATAAAAACGTAGGGGTCTTATCGGACAGCACCACCCTCTATAACGCCGACTTGACACCGACTGCCATCGAAATGCCCGCCCTGGTCGTGACTGCCAGCAAGCGCCCCCGAAATCTGGTGGATGTCTCGACCAGTGTATCCCTTCTGGACGGCGAAACCCTTCGCCTACAAAACTCCGTCTCCTTAGACGAATCCTTAGATTATGCTCCGGGTGTGCATATGGTCAGCGGCCAGGTCAACATCCGGGGCTCCAGCGGATACTCCCGAGGCACCGGCAGCCGTGTCTTGCTCCTGATCGACGGCTTTCCGGCCCTGTCTGCCGACAACAGCGATATCAAGTGGGACGCCATCCCCATGGACCAGATTGATCGGGTCGAAATCATCAAAGGCGCCGGTTCGGCCCTCTATGGCACCGGTGCCCTGGGCGGTATCATCAATATTCTGACCCGAAAACCAACGGCCCGGCCAGAAACCCGCGTCTATATGATGGCCGGCTTTTACAGCCCCCCCCGTTTTCCCGAATGGTCCTGGACCTCCCATCGGCGCTACCTCCAGGGCATCGATATCAGCCACAGCCGCACCGAAGGAAACCTGGGAATCGTGGTGAGTGTCGGCCAGAAGTGGACCAACGGGTATCGCGAGAACGACTGGTATAAACGCTACAAAGGATTTGGCAAATTCCAGTATCAATTCACCCCAACCACCACCCTGACCACCACCTTGAACTGGGCCATCAACGATCACGGCGTCTTTATCCAGTGGAAAGACCGCAACGAACCCCTGGAAGTGCCCATTCCAAACCAGAACGACAAAACCATTTCCCGAAAACTCAACCTGAACCTCGACTTGTATCGTCTGCTCTCGCCCCAAACGGGCTATCGTATCAAAACCTTTGTGTACGGCACCGATTTCGACAATGATGTCGAGGGCAAAAGTGGTTCGACCGCTTATAAATTCGGCCAGGAAGCCCAGCTTGACCTGCAACCGGTCCCAAAGGCGGCACTGACCTTTGGCGCGGAATGGATCTACGACTGGGTCCGATCTTCCCCCAACCTGTTTGGCCGTCACACCGGGTCCAATCTGGCCGCCTACGGCCAGGTCGAACTCGAACCGACACCCGATGTGAACCTTTCCCTGGGGATGCGCTATGACAGGAACAAAACGGACCGCACCGAACACAGCTTCAGTCCCAAAATCGGCCTGGCCTATCGCCCCACAGAAATCACCTCCTTGCGAACCACCCTCGGCTGGGGATTCCGCGGCCCTTCGATTGCCGAAATCTACACCGATGCCATCTTTTCGGGCGTTCCCATCATCCCCAATCCCGATTTAAAAGCCGAACGATCCTTATCCTTTGAAGTGGGCATCAACCAGCACATCACCCCCTATCTTCGGGCCGACCTGGCCGCTTTCTGGACCCGCTATGAAAACCTTATCGAAGCCAGCCCGGACCCTTCCGGAACCGTCAGCTTTCGAAATGTTTCCAGAGGCAAAATAGCTGGCCTGGAAATCAGTGCCCAGGCTTCTTTCGGCCCCCTGGGATGGGAAGGCAACTATACCTGGATAGATGCCACAGAAAATCTCTCCACCGGCAGCCAGCCCCTGCCCTATCGTCCCCGTCATATTGCGAGTTCTGGCGTCCAACTCATGTTCGGCCGCTTCACGCTCGCAGGCCGCTTCACCTACCGCAGTGCCATTCAACGCGCCTCCGGTCTCTTTCCGGAAGGCAACCGGGATCTCATAGCCATTTACCGAATGGACCTGTCTGGCAGCTACGATTTCGGCCCCCTAACAGCAACCGCCAAAATTCACAACGCGCTGGAATATAATTATACCCAAGTCGAACGCAATCTGGGTCCACCGCGCCGATTTACACTCAGTCTGTCCGGATCATTTTAAGAAAGGAACTCCCGATGAATCGCATTATATTGATTGTGATGTGCCTGTGCTCCCTGATCGTCACACCTCAGGTTGAAGCCTTCGACCTGTTTTCCTTTAAAGTAGGCGGCGGATATATTCCCGAAGGCAGCCTGCCCGGCGGGATTGTCAAAGCAGATATCGGTCCCTTGAGTCCCTTTGCCGAATTCTTCCGTAAAAACAGCACCACAACCGTCAACATCGGTGCCAATATCCTCCTGATCAAAGTCTCCGCCCCCATTCTCAAACCCTATCTGGGGGCCGGAGGGGGCATCAGCCGGAGTTCGGGAGGCGGTCGGTCCAAAGTCCGCTCGTTGATCACCGGCATTGCAGGGGCAGACCTCAAACTGACCGAAAGTTTGCACGTTTTCGGTCAGGCCAAATATCTCTACACCCACGGCTCGGGTCGCTTTATGATTCGAGAAGTCGCCCTGCAAGGCGGCCTTGTCTTTGGGATCGGATTGTAGTTCATTTCCCAAGCAAGCCTCCAACGGTTGTTCTTCCACAGCCACAAATCACACAGTCATTTCTCTTAACCCCAGAAGGAAGGAATTCATATTCTTATGAAAGCCATTCGCGTTCACCAGACAGGCGGTCCCGAAGTCCTCACACTCGATGATATCCCCACACCCGAACCCGGTGCGGGCGAAGTCCTGGTCAAAATCGAAGCCGCCGGATTGAACTTTATCGACACCTACCACCGCACCGGCCTCTATCCCCTGGACCTGCCAATCCCTCTTGGCCTGGAAGGATCCGGGATAGTGGAAGCCGTTGGCACCGATGTAGGGGATTTGCAAATCGGCGATGCGGTTGCCTGGAGCAGCATTGCGGGTTCTTATGCCGAATACATCGCCGCTCCGGAAGAAAGCGTGGTCAAACTGCCCGAAGGCGTAGCAACCAAATCCGGTGCGGCCGTTATGCTCCAGGGCATGACCGCCCATTATCTGGCCCACAGCACCTACCCCCTCAAGGAAGGGGACACCTGCCTCATCCATGCTGCCGCCGGCGGTGTGGGCCTGCTTTTGGTTCAGATGGCCAAAAAATGCGGTGCCAGAGTCTTTGGCACCACCTCCACACCCGAGAAAGCCGATCTGGCCAAAGGGGCTGGGGCAGACGAAATCATCCTGTATACCGAACAGGACTTTGAAGCCGAAGTCCAGCGTCTTACAGACGGACAGGGCGTGAATGTCGTCTACGACTCGGTGGCCAAAGCCACCTGGGAGAAAAGCATCAACTCGCTTCGCCCCAGAGGCTACATGGTCTTTTTTGGCAATGCCAGTGGACCGGTCCCCCCCATCGATCCCCTTCTTCTGAGCCAAAAAGGCTCCATCTTTGTCACCCGTCCAACCCTGGGACATTACACGGCCACCCGGGAAGAATTCCTGAGTCGGACCCAGGACATCTTCTCGTGGATTCAATCGGGCCAACTGAACGTCCACATCGGAGAAGAGCACCCCCTGGAACAGGCAGCCGAAGCACACCGAAGGCTGGAAGGCCGTCAGACAACCGGAAAAGTGCTGATTATTCCATAAAAGCAAAGGCGGGATCACAGAACTCCACCCCGCCCCCAAACCCCTCACACGAATCAGCACGAAAAACACGAAACCCCACACCGCTCCCGGATGGGAGAAGGTGGTGGGGTTTCGTGTTTTTCGTGAGGTGGAAGGGTGACCAGGAGGGGTTTCGTGGCCCTCTGTGATCCCGCACTACAAAATAAATAAAACTTAAAATACTGTAAATATTTATCTTATATATTTTTTAAGAAAAATTACAAAAAAGCGCAAAAAAAACCTCAAGACTGCTCATCTTCATGCCGATAACTAAGGAAGAGGGGTGATACACACAACTCCGATGCCGAAGACCTTGATCCCACCAAAAATCGAAAGATGGGTCGTTCCGATGGACCACCAGAAATTGATGTGGCTTCAAACGGAGCTTTCAAAATTGTTTTCTCAATTGCTCGGAGAGGAGGTCGAATTAACCGTTGCAGAGGCCTTGCAAGTGGCTTCCGCCCTAGGATGCACGCATCCAGAAATTCCGGGAAAACTCGTCTCGCAGTTTAATTGAATGCCGAATCACACAAAGGATTGAACATGCCAGCAGGAATCGGTCAATCAGTTGCAAACCCTGCCGCCCTGACCCGTCCCCAGGCCAATGGCCAGCGGGAGACTCAGGCTCCGGCAGAACCATCCCAAGCAGCACAAACCTCCCTTGCTACCGAACAGGATCAGGTCGTACGAGCGCCTGAAGCCAATACCGGCAGCCAGGGCGTTGAGAATCAACCGAGCGGTGCCGGTCAAGGCGAGTCAACCGGTGCTGCCAGCCCCCCCGAACCCACACCTCAGCCTCGTCAGCTCGAGGTAGAACGAGGGTTGGGTGGCAATGTAGATGTCACCGCCTGATTGCTTGTAACGGGCAAGCCGTCCAAGGTCACAGATCGAATGTCCCGCGGAAAGACACTTGATCTGGGTCGGTTTCTCCACAGGCTTCGGACTCGTCAATCGAATGCAGTGCTAACGTTTGGTAGGCTAGTGTTATGCCGATTTTTACCTCGCGATTTTCGCCAGAAAGATCGCTGCTCGGGACCTTTCTATCTACTCGCTCCCAGCGGGAAACAGAAAAGCGCCAGCGGACCGAATCTGACCCGCAGGCTCAGAACAGGCCCCAGGTCGATCGCCTCGAACTGAGCGACCGCCCCGGTGAACGCACCGCTGAAGTGCGGACAACCCAGGTCCCCGAAACAGTCAATCGGGAAACCCAGGATGTACAGGTGCGGGTTTCCGACAGCCGTTCCTTTGCGCAGCAGCTGCGCTTAAGACGGGCGGCCCAGGAAGCCGTCGAAGAGCTGCAAGAGCCTGACGCGTCCACCCCACCCCCTGAGCCCACTGTGACCGCACCACGTTCTGCGGCCGAATTCAGGCTCCGCATCCGTCAGGAAAACCAGGCCTCCGTACAGAGTGCTGCACCCGACCGCCTGGAAGGGTTTCTGAACGGCCTCACGGCCTTCCAGAATATCAGCACGGCCATCCTGGAAGAGAATCGGGCTGCCAGCGAAACAGCTGCTCCCGAACGCCTGGAAGCCCTCTTTGGCACCCCCATTAATGAAGCCCCAACAGCAGAAGCCGTGGAACCGCCTCCTGAAACGCCTGTCGAAAACACAGCGGTTCGAGAAGCAAACACCCTGGCCGTTCCACTACAACTCTCTTCGGAGCCGCCTTCCTTAAACGATCAACAGGAAGCGCTCCGTGAAGATTTGCGAACCATTGCCAATGGTCTGCGCACCGACGCCGCGATTGAAAATCGAATCAACGTCGAACAAACTGCCCAGACGACTGCAAGGGCTTCCCGGCAGCAGCAGCGCCAGGAGGTTCAGGACAACCAGAACGAGATTCGGTCGCTCCAGTCTTCGCGCCGACAGGTGCAGCAGGAAATCCAGCAGACCGATCAGGCCATCCGACAGCTGCAAAACCGAAACGCGCGGCTTCAGAACAGTCAATTTTCTGGCTCCGGATCGTCCCTCGACATCCTGGCCCAGTAAAACAGAAAAATCAGGTACGAAGCCGACCTGCGCCCGTAACGGCTTCAGACAATGTGACATTCGGAGTGGCGCATTGTCACGTACCACTGCCAATTTAAGTGGTACCGATTGGTCAACCCCCTTTCCCAGTAGGAGCCCAAGGCCACCGAACGGAAAGGGGGTCATTTTTTTGCATCAAAAAAAAGATGCCTTCGGTTGGGCATCTTTTTTACTACCTACATATTTGGCTTCTTTATCAGGCATCTCCCCTTCGTTCAATCACAATTGCTTTGGGCAAAGTGGGACACACATACTCACACACACCGCACCCAATACACCCGTTCAAAACCGCCACCTTTTTCTGGTCGTCCAGACGGATGGCCTCACTCCCCAGCGGACAAAAATCTACACAGGCCGTACAATCCTCACCTTTTGACCGCACACAGGTCCCCTCTGAAACCGCAGCCAGTCCGATCCGAATTTGATCGACCGGAATATTCCGCAAAGCGCCACTGGGACATTCGGCCATACAGGACAGGTCGTCGCACACCACGCAGGGCTGTTGTGCCGGACGAATATAGGGTGTCCCATTCAGCCGTTCCTCTTCCTGGTTGAGATACACAATCGCATTGGCCGGACACACATCGCCACAAACCCCGCAGCGTTGACAGGTTTCTACAAAGGTCGCTTCCGGAAGCGCTCCCGGGGGCCGCAACAACGGTTTGGGTGAAGGCTTAACCGCCTCCAGCCCCTCTTCCACAAAATCGGCCGCCGGAACCACGTATCGCCGCAACACTTCTTTAAAAAAATCTCGGCGACCGCCCCCGTCTTTTTCCTGTCCCACCTAAATCACCACCTCCTGTAACACGCCCCGCATGTCCATTTCGTATTCGATCTCCACAATCGGTGGACGGGCGTGATACCAACGAATACCGTGTCGAGCGGCTTCTCCTATGCGCTTTAGCACCAGATCTTCTACCAGCCCTTCCACTGCATGCACGGTATAAATATTGACTGCCGTCATCAAATCCCAACTCCCGCCAAGCCCCAGCAAGCGTTTTTCCATCACATCAACTACATAAGCCGCCTTCTCCCGCATCGCCTCTTCAGAAGTCTCTCCGCGCCGAATGATGGCTTCGCGAACCAGTTTTGGAGAATCCAGTTCCCCGCCCCCTGCGATCACCACGGTCTTTCGACTGCTCTTGGTAGGCACAGTATACGAAAACCCGTACAAGACCGGCTCACGGACCTTCTCAAAAGCGGGAGAGACATTGGTTCGTGCCACCGGATTGACGCCGTCGACATACAGCTCCCACGCCTCGAGCATAGCACAATAATCCCGGTTAAATGCAATAAACCCATCCATCGAATAAGGGGTTGGGCAACGCAACTCGATACCACAGAGTACTGCTCGGTCCCGACCGATTGCGTTCAAATAGGAATCGATTCGTTCAAACCCTTCCCGCCAGGGCAAAACCTGTTCCAAAACGGCGTGTACGATCTCAAACCCGGGCTGTGCAATTGCGCCGCTCGAATAAGGCGCAATCCCTTTCAAAAACAGATAATGTCCATTTTTATTTTCAATAAGCATCCTCGAAC
Organism: bacterium; assembly: GCA_027296045.1. GTDB lineage: Bacteria > Latescibacterota > UBA2968 > UBA2968 > UBA2968 > JAPUJS01. The sequence continues at coordinate 7,433 of JAPUJS010000154.1, forward strand.
CCCTTTCCAACAGAATCAACCTGGCTGTAGTCTGCCTTCCTTAAATTGCCGGGAACGATATCGACCGGGGCAAAAATATCACAATTATTCAACCCTGTCAAGTGATGGAACTTTAGAAATTTCATAGGATTATTTTTAAAGAAAGGGTTGACTTTGGGGGGTCATATGCCGATAATTTTTAAGAGGGTTCGCCAAAGATTATAATTTTTCTTGACAACCCCTATTAAATCCATATATATCCGCATCCAACTTTTAAGCGGACCTGCAAAATACCAATCACCACCCTTTAACGACAATCGAGGTGATATACAGTGGCGAAAGCGACAGCCTCTATGGATATCAAAGACTCGCTCCACCGCTACTTGGAAGATGTTGCTACCTCCCAACCCCTCTCGGCAAAAGATGAAGTTAAACTCGCCATCCGGATTAAAAAAGGCGACCTAAAAGCCCGCGCCAAACTGGTGGAAGCCAATTTGCGCTTTGTCATCACGGTGGCCAGAGAATACCCCAACCAGGGCGTTCCCCTGGTCGATCTGATCAGTGCCGGTAACATCGGACTGATCACGGCTGCCGAGCGATTTGACGAAACCAAAGGCTTTAAATTCATTTCCTATGCCGTCTGGTGGATCCGTCAATCCATCCTCCAAACCCTGGCGGAGCACTCCCGAGTCGTGCGCCTTCCGCTCAACCGAGTTGATCTGTTGCGACGCATCTCCCGCTATACCAACAACCGGCAACAGGAAACTTCCAGTCGGCCGGCCGAAGAAGAAATCGCCGAAGAACTCGGCATCACGACCGAGCAGGTGGTGGACACGCTTACCAGCGGACAGCGCGTTCTCTCTCTGGACGCCACCTTTGGAGACGACGACGAAAACAGCCTGCTGGAAATCATGCCCGACAGAACCCAGGAAGCGCCCGACGAACAGGCCCTGCGAAACTCTCTGGAAGACGAAATCGCTGCGGCCCTGGACAGCCTCGACGACCGCGAGCGGGAGGTCATCCGCCTCTACTTCGGCCTGGGCGGCGTGCAGGAAATGACCCTGGAAGAAATCGGCATGCAATTTCGACTCACCCGGGAACGCGTTCGACAGATCAAGGAAAAAGCCCTTCGAAAATTGCGACACCCAACCCGGGGTCGAAAATTGATTGCTTATACCGAAGAAAACGGCTGAGTCGACAGATCAAAAAAAGCAAAAAGGGTGAACCGATTGGTTCACCCTTTTTTTTAGGCTTTCGTACCATAGCCCAATAACGCCTTCAAAGCCTCTCGCATACCAGTTGTTTAAATCTCTCCCCTCGTTCTTCAAAATTTCGAAACATATCATAACTGGCCGAAGCAGGGGAAAGCAGCACCACATCTCCGTTTTGAGCGACCGACTTCGCCACACAAACTGCATCTTCAAGCGTCTCGGCCCGATGGAAAACCACACGCCCATCTCGGGGCACAGCACCCGCAATGGCGTCTCCCGTCTTTCCCATGAGAATCAGATCACACACCTTTTCGGCAATCACCGGCCCCAAACGGTCAAACGCCAATCCCTTATCGGATCCCCCTGCAATCAAAACCACCCGTCCCGAAAACGCCTCCAACGCCACACGGGTCCGATCGGGAGAAGTCGCAATCGAATCGTTATAATAGGTGATGCCGTCGACTTCGGCCACACGTTCCAACCGGTGTGCGACCCCTGAAAATTCTCGGACCGCCTCCACAATCTTCTGCGGACACACCCCCATCCGCAAAGCAGCGCCCGAAGCGGCCAGCGCGTTGGCCAGGTTATGCCGTCCGGTAAGCCGGATCTCCTCCGCCCCACAAAGTGTCTGGACAGGGCCGGTATCTTGATAACAAATCTCGTTTGCATCCAAAAAAATACCCGGCACCGATTTGGTACACAGGCCAAACGCAAATCGCCTGGCATCTCCCTGTATCACCCATCCGTTTACTTCCGCATCGTCTGCATTTACCACCGCAACCCCATCTTCCCCCTGGTGTGCTACAATCTGATACTTGGCCCTGCGATAGGCATCCAAAGATCCGTGGACGTCCAGGTGATTGGGAGCAAAATTCGTCACCACCGCAACCTTCGGGCTCCAGGGCAAATCGCCCAGATAATCCAATTGAAAACTGGACAGTTCCAAAATGACAGGGGTTTCTTTTTTCATATGATCCAACTGTCCCAACAAAGATGCACCGATATTGCCCCCAACAAACGTTCCGGGATGATGGCGACGGACCATTTCAAATAGCAACGACGTGGTCGTTGTTTTTCCACTGCTTCCTGTCACCCCCACCACCGGGGCTGGACAGCGCTCTACAAACAGACAAATCTCTGTGCTAATCGGAATCCCGGCGGCTTCTGCAAGCTTTAAAAAAGCCGAAGACCGGGGCACTCCGGGATTGGCCACAATCAGATCGGCCGATTGAAAATCGGCGGTGTCGTGTCCCCCCAGTTTCAACGTGATCGAACACCCGTCTAGTTTCTCAAGAGACGCTCTCAAATCGCTTGCAGGCCGCAAATCCGTTACCGTGACCCTGGCACCTTCTCGACAGAGAAAACGCACGGCCCCCACACCACCGCCAAAAACCCCCAGCCCCATCACCACAACCCGTTTTCCCTTCAGCGACCTCACAGATCTCGCCCCTCCAAAACAAACATCAACACTTCGGCCATGGTGATCAAATCCAGCGCATTGTGGTGCAAAATATCCCGCATCTGCACCGCATTTCCTGTTTGCACAAACCGATGGTACGCATCCGGGATTTCGGATCCTGGAATATCCCCTTTTCGGATCCGTTTGCAGATATATTTCTCCAGCGTCTGCAGCTTGCAATTTGGCAACTGGGCTCGCCACCGTCGCCTGGCAACATGCAACAGATCAATATGGTCCTGCCACAATCGAAACGGCACATTCATAAAAATCGACCGGTCGCGAATATAGGGTAAATCGTAGGTCTTTCCATTAAAACTAACCACCACCTGAGAGGCCTCCAACACCCCCGAAAAATGCATGAGCAGTGCCACTTCTTCGGTGTAGTCTCGCGCCAGAAATTGCTGCACCCGCAGCGATCCCCCCGAAAAAACAAGCGCCCCCACGAGAAAAAGCGGCGTGCCGGCAGTCAGGCCGGTTGCCTCAATATCGACATACAACAAGCCCTCTGCCCCCACCGTTGCCAGCGGGTCAAAGGTCTGATACCGATCGGCCGGCACTGCCGCCCTATCCAAATCTGTTAGCGTCTGGACATAACGTGTCTGAAAACCATCTCCGCCGCCCGGCAAAACCTCTTGAAACGACCGGTCCATCAACAGAAATTGCCCCGCCTCATTTTCCACTTCCACACCCGGTGCAACATCCTGTAGCGCGAGCTTCAACCGGGCATCTGAAGCGGTTGGCCCAACACGCAGCTCATCCGGGGCAGGCGGATCGGCAGGGGGCACACTGGGGGACGATTTCGTCCTGCGTTTCTGCTCGGGCCTGCGTTGCGGTGCTGCTTCTTTCTGATCCACAACGGGTTCAGGCTGGAGGCTTTTTTTATTCAAAGCGGCAATCCGCTTCCGCAAATCTTCAGATAACATAGCACCAGACCATCAGGGTCAAAGGTGGAGGCAAGCTTTGATCGAATATACCTGCATCGGGTTGGGAAAGTCAAGCCTGCGTCTTCGAAAATAATACTGGCTTCCAACCTGTAGATGCATTATTATGAAACCACCAATTTTCAGTAAAATCAAACTGCCAAGGAGTTTATCCCGTTTGCGTTTCTCTTATCGAACCACTGTGCTTTATCTCTCCCTGGTTCTCTCCGGTTGCCTGGCCCCAGATCCCGGTCGAGATTTGGGTGGACAGGTTGAATCCCAGGCAAAAACCGCTCCGGTTCAGCAAAAAACCCAGGCACCCTTGCACATCGATCCAGCCATTCTTCTGAACCGGTCATTCAAAGAAGCGCCCGTGCTGGCCGAAAAAGTCAAGCGTGGCGAACTGCCTCCCGTCTCCGAACGTTTGCCTGAAAACCCACTCATCGTCGTGCCCCTGGAGCAGATTGGCCAATACGGCGGCACCCTTCGACGCGCACTGACTGGCGATATTATCCAGACCGCGGGTGTTAATAAGACCCTAAGCGAAAACCTGATGGGTTTTGAACGCCCGGTTCCAAAAAGCATTCGGCTCGAACTGGCCGAAAGCTACAAATTCCAGGATGGGGGAAAAACCGCCATTTTCAAAATCCGGAAAGGCATCAAGTGGTCCGACGGTCATCCGTTCACCGTCGACGACATCCTTTTCTGGTATTACGATATGACGCTCAACGACGACGCCCGCGATGCTGTCCTGCCCCCCAGCGTCTGGTTCGTCGACGATGATCCGATTCAGATGGCCAAAGTGGACGATTACACCTTGAAAATCTACTCGCAAAGGCCTTTGGGGCGCGTTCTACATGCCCTGAGTACGAGCGAGATCGCCGCCCCCAAACATATCCTGGCGCGATTGCATCCCAAATACAACCCCGCATCCACTTACGAGACTTTCCGGGACAGTACCACCAGTGCCCAGCGTCTCATGAAACCAGGAATCCCGCGCCTGTCGGCCTGGGTCCCGACGGGGTGGGTTCGGGGACAACGCATTGTTTACGAACGCAACCCCTATTACTGGAAAATCGATACGGAAGGCAACCAGCTTCCTTACGCCGATCGCATCGTTTTCACTGTGATACAGGATCCGCAAGTCATCCTGCTCAAATTTATCAACGGCGAACTGGACCTCTTCGGACGCTATTCCCGCATCAATATGTTTCCCACGCTTCGCGCCGAAGAACAGAAGGGGAAATTCAAACTTCGCATCACGGGTCCGGAACGAGGACCGGCCTATTATCTCAATTGGGACGCCCCCAAACCCGCCCTGCGAGAAGCCTTTAGCAACCTGAAGGTCCGGCAGGCGCTTTCTCACGCCATCAACCGTGAGGAAATCAACCAGATTGTCTATCACGGCCTGCTGGACAATTCGGGCTATTCCTTTGGCCCCTCGAATCCCTACTTTTCAAAAGAAACCTATTTTAAATATACGGCATTCGACCCCGATAAAGCCCGTGCTCTGCTCGACGAAGCCGGCTATCGAGACATCAACGGCGACGGTTTCCGGGAACTCAAAGACGGCTCCCGTTTTGAAATGAACATCGATGTGATCCCCGGCGTGGGCGTAGACGTCTCTCAGTTGGTGGCCGAGCATTGGATCGCCGTCGGCATCAAAACCAATCTCAATATTTCGCTTCGAGACATCATCTGGCCCCGAAGGCTGAACGGCGAATTCGACATCCATCACTGGGGCCTGGAAGGTCCGGCCGATCCGCTGGGCCGCCTCAATGACTGGGCAATCATGGCCTCCACAGTACCTTTCTGGCATCGGAATGCCTCTCAAAACGGGCCTTCCTGGCTGCACGAAGCCACCCGATTTATCAAGCTGGCCACCACAACGGTAGACACGGCCGAAATTCGGGACTACATGACCCGTGTCCGGGACCTTCACACCGACAACATCCCAGTCATCGTCTGCGGCTCGGCCTATCATGTCTGGGGCGCCAACACCCGCCTGGGCAATGTCCCCTTCGACGGCAGCGCTGCCGACGTCTACCGGGGCTGGAGCCGCCCGGTGTTTCACGAACAAATTTTCATCAAACAGTAAAATAATCCGCTTTGGCCCACTCATTTTTGGAGCAACCTTTATGGTCCCCTACATCATCCGCCGTTTATTACACATGATCCCCACACTGATCCTGATCTCGATGGTCAGTTTTGTGGTCATCCAGGCCCCTCCGGGCGACATGCTCACCTCCCGAATGGCCGAACTGGCCGAACAGGGGGAAATGGGTTCCGAAAGCGCCATGGCCCAGATCGAAGCCCTGAGAGAACGCTATGGCCTGAACGACCCCCTCTACGTACAGTATTTTCGTTGGATTGGCAAAATCGTCCTGGAAGGCGACTTCGGGGAATCCTTCACCTACGAAATGGACGTGATCGAGCTTCTGGGCGAACGCCTTGGACTCACCCTCATCCTCACCCTGTCCACCCTGATCTTCACCTGGGTGGTTGCCATCCCCATCGGCGTCTACTCCGCCACCCATGCCTATTCTCTGGGTGATTACGGCTTCACCCTGATAGGTTTTATCGGCCTGGCCACCCCCAATTTTATGCTGGCCCTGATCATCATGTTCACCCAGGTAACCGTCTTCCATACCGAATCGGTCGGCGGCCTCCTCTCCCCTGAATTTATCGGCGCATCCTGGTCCCTGGCCAAAGTAGGCGATCTGCTTGCCCACATCTGGGTCCCTATTGTCGTCATTGGTACCGGCGGCACGGCAACGGTCATCCGCATTATGCGCGGCAACCTGCTGGATGTGCTGGGTCAACAACACATTCAAACCGGACGAGCCAAGGGATTAACAGAACGCAAAGTCATCGCCAAATACGGCGTTCGCATCGCCATCAACCCCCTGGTCAGCCGCGTAGGCACCGAACTTCCCAACCTGCTTTCCGGTGCCGTGGTCACCGGCATTGTCCTGGGACTCCCCACAGCAGGTCCCGTCTTTCTGACCGCTTTAACCTCTCAAGACATGTTCCTGGCCGGGGCCTTTCTATTGTTGTCCGCAACCTTCCTTCTCTTAGGCAATCTCCTGGCCGACATCGTCCTGGCCTGGCTCGACCCGAGGATCCGCTATGAGTAGCTTACCCGAAACGGTACAACCAGTGGTAGAACCCCTTCGAGACGAAAAAACCGCCTCCACAGCGACCTATTCACAGCGGAAGCTCATCTGGAGACGCTTCAAAAAACACAAGGCAGGGGTGATCGGCGGATACATTGTTATCCTCATGTATGTCTGTGTCTTCCTGGGTGAAATCCTATCCCCCCACAACATCAACCACCGATATTTTAAGTTCGTTCACCTGCCTGCCCAGCGCATCCATTTCTTCTCGGAGGAAGGCTTCCACTTTCAGCCCTTTGTCTATGGCATCCAAGGCCACTCGGACCGCAGCACAGGCATCAAAACCTACACCGAAGACGCCTCCAAACGGTATCCGATATCCCTCTTTGTTCGTGGTGATTCCTATTCCTTCTACGGCCTTTTAGAAAGCGACCTCCACCTCTTTGGGACCGGGAAGGACAACCCCATGTTCTTACTCGGCACCGACCGATTTGGTCGCGACCTCCTCTCCCGGATCGTTGTGGGCGGCCGCGTCACCCTCACCATCGGCCTGTTCGCCGTCTTCATCAGCCTGACCCTGGGATCCACCCTGGGCGTCATCTCGGGTTATTATGGTGGCAATGTGGACAATGTCATCCAACGCATCATCGAGCTCATCTTTGCCTTCCCCTCCATTCCAATCTTAATGGCTCTCAGTGCCATCTTACCCCCCGAATGGCCCTCACACTTTGTGTTCATGGGCATCGTCACTGTGCTCTCTCTCATCGGTTGGGGAAGACTTGCGCGCGAGATCCGGGGGAAAACCCTGGCCATCCGTGATGCCGACTTTGTCCTGGCCGCACGGGTTGCAGGTGCTCGGGATCGACGCATTATTTTCCGCCACCTGTTGCCCACCATGCTCAGCCACATCATTGTGATCGCAACCCTGGCCATTCCCATTTTCATTTTGAGCGAAAGCACGCTCAGCTTCCTCGGCCTGGGCATCAAACCCCCCATGACCAGCTGGGGCCTGCTCCTTTCGGAGGCCATGAACATCCATTCGCTCAGCCTCTACCCCTGGCTGCTCATCCCCGGCGGCTGCATCCTTGTTGCGGTATTGGCCTTTAACTTTCTCGGCGACGGCCTGCGAGACGCCGCCGATCCTTATTCCAGTCGATAATACCGATCCGAGTCAGTTGGTTCTCAAAACTCGGAACTTCATCGGGACAACCCATGGCGCAAACAAATACAACAACACCCCTTCTGGACATTCGCAATCTAAAAACCTACTTCTACACCGACGACGGCGTGGTCCGGGCCGTAGATGGGGTATCCCTTTCCATTGGCCAGAGCGAAACCCTCGGCGTGGTTGGCGAAAGTGGCTGCGGCAAAAGCATCACGGCCTTTTCCACCATGCGTTTGATCCCCAGCCCTCCGGGAAAGATTGAAGAAGGCGAAATCCTGTTTCAGCAATCGGAAGGCAAAGACCCCGTTGATTTGACCCAGTTGAATGCGACAGGTGCCCAAATGCGCGGCATCCGAGGCAACGACATCGCCATGATTTTCCAGGAACCCATGACCTCACTCAGCCCGGTTCACACCATCGGCAACCAGATCAGCGAAGCCATTGAACTTCACCAAGATGTGGCCAAAGCCGAAGCCCGGAAACGCGTCATCGAAGCCTTGCGCAAAGTGCGCCTGCCCAACCCCGAACGCCAGGTAGACGCCTATCCGCACGAGCTCTCCGGCGGCATGCGCCAACGCGCAATGATCGCCATGGCCTTGTCCTGCAATCCCGCCTTGCTGATTGCCGATGAACCCACCACAGCCCTCGACGTGACCGTGCAGGCCCAGATTCTGGATTTGATGCGTCAGCTTCAAGAGGAAGTGGGCATGTCGATCATGCTCATCACCCACGACCTGGGAGTTGTCGCAAGTATGGCCGACCACGTCGCTGTCATGTATCTCGGCAAAGTGGTAGAATATTCGGATGTACGGACCATCTTCAAAAACCCCAAACATCCCTATACCCAGGGCCTCTTAAAATCGATTCCCCAAATCGGCCAGAAGCAACGCCTCGTTCCCATCAAAGGGTCCATCCCCGACCCCTTCGAAATTCCGTCCGGATGTGCGTTTGCACCCCGGTGCCCTCACGCATCAGACCAGTGTCGGCAAGAACCGCAGCTTTTGGAAGTCGAACCGGGCCACCAGGTCAGTTGCTGGCTGGAAACACCCCATCCTGTCTCTTAAGCAAAGGCAAGCCCTATGGACACCCAACCCCTCATGGAAGTCGAAAATCTCAAAACCTATTTCCCCATTAAAAAGGGCATCTGGCGAAAAGTTGTCGGACACGTCAAAGCCGTCGACGGGGTCTCTTTTACTTTACACCGGGGAGAAACATTGGGGCTGGTTGGTGAAAGCGGGTGCGGGAAGACCACCACCGGCCGTTCGATGATTCGGCTGATCGAGCCCACCGACGGAAAGATCACCTTCCACCACAACGGCCAGGCCATCGACCTTCGAAGCCTCGACAAAGAAGCCATGCGGGCACTCCGGCGAGAACTCCAATACATTTTCCAGGACCCCTTTTCCTCCCTCAACCCCCGCATGCCCGTCTTCAGTATTGTCGCCGAACCGTTGATCATCAACCAGATTGCCTCCGGATCTGAACTCGAAGACCGCGTCGAGCAACTCCTCATTCGCGTGGGGCTGCACCCGGACCACCTCAGACGGTATCCCCACGCCTTTTCCGGTGGCCAGCGCCAGCGCATCGGAATCGCCCGGGCACTTGCCCTGACGCCCAGCCTCATCATTGCCGACGAACCCGTCTCGGCACTCGACGTCTCCGTGCAGGCCCAGGTCCTCAATCTCATGGAAGACCTGCAGGAAGAATTTGATCTGACCTATCTCTTTATTGCCCATGACCTGAGCGTGGTAGAACACATTTCCGACCGGGTTGCCGTGATGTATCTCGGACAAATCATCGAAGTCACAGAAGCCAACCGCCTCTACGAAAACCCCCTCCATCCCTATACCGCAGCCCTGCTTTCGGCCGTCCCGGTCGCCGACCCAGACGATGCCCGAAACCGCATCCCCATCGAAGGCGATGTCCCCGATCCGGCCGATGCGCCCCCCGGCTGCAAATTTCACCCGCGCTGTCCCTTTGTCCAGGACCAGTGCCGGACCGAAGAACCGGCACTGCGCGAAATTGAAGACGGACATCAGGCCAGTTGTCATTTTGCAGGCGAATTGGCATTGGACGAACTCCATCAAGTCCAGGTGCTATGAAAGAAAAGATTGAAATTCTCCAGGGAGACATCACCCAACTATCCGTAGATGCCATTGTCAATGCCGCCAACACATCCTTGCTCGGGGGCGGGGGCGTCGACGGCGCCATTCACCGGGCGGCAGGACCAGCGCTTCTGGAAGAATGCCAGACACTTGGGGGCTGTGCTACGGGAGAAGCCAAAATCACCGGGGCATACAATCTCCCTGCCCGATACGTCATCCACACCCCCGGCCCCATCTGGCGGGGCGGACAAAACAACGAAGATTGCCTTCTGGCCAACTGCTATCAAAACAGCCTGTCTCTGATCACACAACATCCTATCCAGACCATCGCCTTCCCCTCCATCAGCACGGGCATCTATGGATTTCCAGTAGACCGCGCCTGTCGCATTGCCCTGAAGGAAATTTGGGGCTTCCTTCAACATCATTATAATCTGCAAAAAGTCACCATCGTCTGTTTCTCCCCGGATGTGTACCACGCCTATATGCAGGCTCTCCAGGAAATCGACACTCAGGAATAAACCGATGGTACTGACCTCACAGCAAGTCCAACAGTTCCAAAGAGAAGGCTACACCGCCGTATCCAACCTTTTTCCCGATCGCGAAATTCAGGCGATGCGGGCCGAACTAAACCGTTTTAAACGCGAAGGCCTGCTGCGCAACGTGGCCACCGACGGCGACGGAGAAACCCACTCCACCGCCCAGATCAACCTGCAGATCTGTCCGATTACACCCCAAAGCACGTTCTATCGCGCCTTTCATTTTCACCCCAAAGTCATCGAAGCCATATCCCAGTTGATCGGCACTCCATTTGTGTTCTACCTCGACCAGATCTTCCTCAAACCTGGCAAACAGGGAATGGGTACAAGCTGGCACCAGGACAATGCGTATTTCAAAGTAGACGACCCCACCAAAGGCACTGCCATGTGGGTTGCCCTGCACGATGCAACCCTGGAAAATGGCACTCTGCACGTGGTGCCCGGCAGTCACGCCGAAGCCTTCTCACACGGCAGAGATCCCAACAGCGACCATCACATCCGCTGCCAGGTCCCCGAAGAACGGGCGGTCCCTATCGAACTCAAAGCTGGCGGGGCAGCCTTCTTTAACTTCGGCACCGCCCATTCCACCAAAGCCAATACAACCGACCGGGAACGAGCAGGCCTCGCCCTCCATTTTTTGCGCACCGATCATATTCCACCGGAAAGCAAGAACCGGAACACTGCGCACCTTACCGGCCCGCTGGCCACGGGGGGGGGAAAAGAATATGGGACCCAGGTTGAAGGCACCTGGGAAGCCGAAGTCGACCGCCTGCTCGCAGGACCCTGAAAACCCCTCAACAAAACGCCTCCTCTTGCCGATCATAACTCTGTAAACCACAAACGACCATCCCAAGCAAAAAAAAGAAATTACCTTGAGCGCCACATTCTTACCCATAGGCACCACCGATGAAATCGGAGATGCCTGTTATCTGCTCACCCTGAACGGCACCACACTGATGCTGGATGCCGGTGTGCACCCCCAAAAAGAAGGCTGGAAAAGCATTCCCGAGTTTCATCTGGCCGAAGGGCGAGATATCGACGCCATTCTCATCTCGCATTGCCACCTGGATCACCTTGGCGCCCTCCCCATTGCCCTGGCCCATTTCCCGCACGCCAGTGTCCTGATGTCCGAAGCCTCCGCCGTTCTGGCCCCCGTCATGCTCCATCACACCGCAAGCGTGATGCACCGTCGCCAGGCCGACGGGGCCTCCGAGGCACCCCTGTATACCCACGACCAGATCGACCTGATCGACTATGTCTTCCAGGGCATGAAACCCCATCAACCCTTCCCCGTTTTCAACCTGGACAAATGGGACAACGATCTACAGGCACAATTTTTTGACGCCGGACACATCCTGGGCGCCTCGGGCATCTGGATCCAGGGGCCTGAAACCACCGTTTTCTATACAGGCGACACGGCCTACCACGAACAGGAAATTCTCCCGGGTGCCAAATATCCTGAAGGCCTCGTAGATGTCTTGATTACCGAATCCACACTGGGCGCCGATCCCAGTGCCGAAAACAACAGACGCAAAGATGTGGTACAGCACTTTGCCCGGTCGATTACCGAAGTCGTCCAGCGAGATGGAAATGTCCTGATTCCCGCCTTCTCCCTGGGACGAACCCAGGAAATGCTCGCAACCCTCCACCGACTTCGAAACGAAGATCAGATCCCCGATGTGGATATCTACACCGCCGGCTTTGGAGACGTCGTATCCAACCTCTACGACCGGACCGTCAAATATACCCGACGACGAGATCCCGATCTGCGATTGAAAAATCTGGACATCCTGTCCCTGCCTCCTGGCGACGTGCGAAGGGGAGCCCATTTGAGCCGCCCCAGCATCATCCTGGTCTCCTCGGGCATGATGACGGAAGGCACCATGTCTTACCGCCTGGCAGAGGTGATGCTGCCAGACCCCCGTCACGGCATCTTTTTTGTCGGTTATGTCGATCCGGATATGCCGGGCTATCAAATCCTGGCACACAAAAATGAAGAAACCCTTCAACTGGTCCCGGAAGGGCCGGATATCCCGGTCGAATGCACCGTCCAGAGATTCCACTTTTCGGCCCATTCACACCGCCGTCACCTCCTGCATCTGGTGGATCGCCTGAGCCCCCGCCAGGTCATCCTGATCCACGGCGAACGGGGCGCTGAAGGCTGGTTGCGGGAATCCATCCAAAACCAGCACCCTGAAATCGACGTCGTCATTGGCGAAAAAGGTCGGGAAATCTCAATCGGCTAATCCACAGAAAAAACCGGCAATCAGGTGGGTTGCCGGTCCAAACGCATCGATTTAAAGCTGTCCGAGTTGGGTGCTCTTATTCCACAGTCACGCGCATTTTCTGAAACCGCTCCATCACCACAATATCCGCCCAGGAAATCCGCTTTTTCCCCCGCCCCTCTGTTGTCACAATCACTTCCTGATCGTCTACACGAATGAGGATGCCCCGCACCTTGGCCCCGTCTTTGGAGGAGATCTGAACCTGATCGCCCACCTTGAGCTGATTCGGGGATCGGATCACCTCGTAATAGGTGTACGAATACGGCCGATCACACCCTGCCTCAAAAACGCACGCCATCATCAAAACCGCAAAAACCCATCGCATCATGAAGATCTTCCCTCCCGTCGAATTTGTGCCGAATACACTGGCAACCGGGCAACCGGACGAAACTTTTGTTTGAACTGCCTCAATCCGGGAAGCCCCAGATCTCCGGCATCGTTCACCCACCGATAGTCTCCAAATGCCCGATAAACCTGCCATCTCAAATATTCAGATAATCCCAAAACGTCCGGATCGGTCTTGGCCACGAAAAAATTCGCCAGATCCTCCTGCATCCGCCCCCCCAGCGCGAAGGCCCGCACTTCTCCTTCCAGGTCTACACACCAGCCTTGCAAATCCTCCCGGTCCCACATGTCAAACCGATCCAGGGCCGCTTTTGTATATCCCCAGTCCAGCAAAAACGGATGCCGACGCCCCTGCCGTTTGCGCCAGTGCTTCAAAAGCCGCTGGCAGGCCTCCAGGTCGCCAATGTCCAGACATCGAAACGTTGCCCGATAGGTTCTTTGAAATTTCCGAAGGCGCTTGCGCAGATCCCGATATCCACTGCCCAAAGCGGCAACCACCCTGGCGGGCTCATAAAGATATTCCCGTTCTTTTTCCTCAACCTGTCCCAATGACGGGGCGATCTGCCGGGCATCTTCCTCGTCCATCCATAAAATACGAAAAAGAGAGTCTTCATTTTTTTTCCCCAAAACCTCCCGAAAAGCCGAGAGAGCTTCGGTGGAGAATGGGAGGGGAGGCACCATTAAATCAATCCGTCCGTGCCGAATCACCAGGATAAAAAGCGCATTGGCCCATCGGGCCACCCGAACCTCCCGTCCGGGCGGCAAACTGAAGCAATGCATAAAAGGCGCATAATAACACCACGCACGCTTGCCCCGAAATGCCGCTTTTAACATGGTGCTGTGCTCGGGGCCGATGGGCTCGGAGTCAAAGGGCAAATCAACGTCCATCACGCCTCCGGGACCGCTTGAGATCGGCGGTGTACAGATCGCCCGTATAGGTCCCCACAATCGCCGGCTTGGGTGCCGATGTGGTGACAGTCCGGATCATCTGGCTGACGCCCCCTAGGACTTGAGCCCCCACATAGGCATTGAAGTTCGGCAGCATTTCCAACGGTGCCAGCCCCATGTCGGTTAGCGACCGGATTGCCTCGGCCGTTTCGGTCGGTGTGCGTCGGCCAAAACAAATAAAGCCTTGTTTGCCAACCTCTTCTCTAAGCCCTGTGATCCCTCGGGAGACAAAGAGGTTCAATCCTTCAAGTGTGTAGGGCGGATCGGTCAAAAAAACGTCAAACTGTTCGACCCATTCAGCAGGCACCTCTTCCCGAAGATCGTGTGCAACCACTTCCAGGCCGTGTCCCATTTCTTTGCCAAGCCGTTTGAGAAAATCTACCAGACGCCGGTCAAACTCCAGCACGACCAGACGCCTCGTACGAAATTCCAAATAGTTGGCCAACAGCCCCACCGCAAGGGACGTCAAATCGTCGTCTCCCAAAATCAACACGTCCCGGCCTTCCAACGCGTCGTGTTCATAGAGATATACCGCACGTCGCAATGCAGTCTCCGGCGTTGCATGCGACTGATCCAGCCGAACCTCCACCTTGGGTCTCCGATCACAAATCAGGGCCATCTGCCCACACAGATCTTTCAAATCTTCGGGCAAGTCTGGGAAATTCGGGCGGAGAAACTGCCGTCGGCTTGACAGGCCCAGAGTCTCGCTCACCAGGCGTTCGCCGTCTTCGCTAAGTGCAACGCCCCCTCGCCGCGTGAGCATCCCCAGTTTTTCCAGTTCCCCTCTCACCGCCGCCACCACCGGCACGGGCAACCCAACCTGCTGGGCAAGGGACCGAATCGGAAGCGACCCTTCCAGAAAAACGGTTCTCAAAATGAGGCGCACCCCTTCAGGCCCTTCTGCCAGACGAGCACCCGTGGCCACCTCGTCCAGAATCGGCCGAACCAGTTTAGGAGGTTTCCGTCTCAGTCTCAGTTTCGCCATATGCTTCCTGTTTGTGTCCCAGATCGCCCGGCGTCTGCCTGTCCAGGAGATTATCGCCATCTTTGCGATATCGCAAAATCACATAGATCAAACTGATCCCCGAAGCATAGACCGCTTGCCAGTATGCAAGCAAGATGCCCGAAATGCCCACCAGCATCAAACCCAAAATACGGCCGGCCCAGATTTCCGACCAGGTCAAACTTCCAGGCACGGGTAAGTTTCCGATAATCGCATCCCATCCCTTGGGTTTATAAAACAGATACTTACCTGCCAGATCGAACAGATCGGCCAGTTTGTCCCCCATAAACAGGCCACAAGCCGCCGTAATCAACCAGAGCGCCCCCATGGTAAACGCCCCCAGAAGCACCACACCCACCCCGGCGATGACGTTCAACCAGACCGTATACAACACCATCCGCCAGGGCTGGCTCCAGGCCAATGAAAAGGACTCGATCACCACTTCCAATGCGCCATCTCCGACCGACCCAACCACCGCCGGAGACATCAGGAGAGACACGACAAAAACGACGGCCACAAAAACAGCCACCAGCGCCACAAAAAAGATCGGGATGAAAAACAACGCAAAAAAGACTTCTCCCACAACCGGAATCCAATTACCGAGCCAGCCAATCAGAATGCCCCCGATAACAAATAAAAGGAATAGGATAAGCACTGCAACCGGACCAAGCAGAACTTCTGCCCAGTGCCTTTTGGCAAACCGCCAGGCATCTCCAGATGAAAAAAAGTCATCTCCCTGGATTTTCTGAAAGTTGATTTTGCAAATCATACTGGTGGAGATAAAAAAAACACACAGCGCGAAGATCATCCCCAGGCCGTGCAAACAGGTGCCCAACACCCCGAATTCTCCAAACACGGCACCGGGAAACAACCCATAGCGATGCCAGAGCTGGCTTAGCGTCGTACCATCCAACAAATGGGCAAGCCCCACCAAAATTGCGTACCCTGCATAGGCCACCACCAGACCCCGGAAGCCCACCCAGATCTTTTTTCCCGACCAGCCAAGGCGAATGGATTGAAACAAATCGCGAATGTCAAAATACAGCGGTTTCATGATCTGCCTCCAGGCGAATAACAGTCTTTGCTAAAACCATTCACAGATTTAGAAAAATTAGAACGTTACGCCGATTATCATGCATAATCAGGCGATGAAAGTCAAGAATTAAGCAAAAAAAAACCGCTGCCCGAGTTGGGCAGCGGTTGCAAAAAAAATAAAATCCGTCAATCTTGACCTTCGGGTTTCAACACCTGGTGAACCTGGCCGATAAAATTCTGAAGCGGCACCTGCAAAACCTGGCCTGGTACCGGTTTGCTTCGAATCGTCTGTGGAATGGGTGTCACACCCGGGTGCATTCGCACATGTTTGGCCCCATCTTCCCCTTCCTGCACCCCATAACACCCCTGTCCAAGCCCCATCGGCCAGGGAGAACCCTGAGCGTCGGGTTCGGAAAGAAACACCACCATCTCCTGTCCAGCGACAAACCGGGGCACGCCGTGAACCACCAGACGATTTTCGCCAACCTTTCCCCCTGGAAGGGTCAACACAATTTCTGTCTCCACCTCGCCTTTAATCGGCTGTAAGACCTTTAACCGGGTCCGGGTAAAGATGCCGTCTTGCGCCTGAAAACTTTCGCTCGTTTCACACCGGACATAAGCAATGGTTTTGGCCTGTTGGCAAAGCGTATCAAATGGAAAGGTCACGACCGTCGTGGCTTCGACTTGAAAACCGATCAGGACAAGCGCCCATCCCAAAATAACAATGTGTCTGAACATGACCTGCTCACTCTCTTTCAGAAGATTGGCAGATTCTCCATATCTGTTTCTTCCACGCCCTACGCGCCCAAAGGTTCCTCACTGGAGCACAAAACTCGGGAAATAAATTTCTACAATGGCATTTTCGCCCAGAAATTCATTCAGGCGCTCTCTAATCTCTTCCTTTAGCGTCGGATGATTGATCGGATCCAGTTGTGGGATGGTCTTGCTCGACAAGATTCCGACCAGTGTATCGTTTATTTTGGGAATCAAATTGTTGTTTTCAATAAAAAGAGACACCTCCGACCCCGAAATCCCAAAATCCACCTTCGCACTCAAAAAACGCAACCCTTCCGGGCCGGCCGGATTCACCACAATGATATCCAACTGTTGGAATACTTCAGTCACACGTGGCAGCGGCGGTTGTCCGACCATAGCTTCTTTGGTCACCTCCACCGGCACGTCCTCTTCCACCATTTCTTCCCCTTCCTCCGATGGCGAAAAAAGCAGTGTCACCAACACATATCCGATAATCACCTGAACAACCAGTACGCCCCCAATCAGCGGTAGATATTTTAAAAGCGGACTGCCACCACCTTCCCCTTCTTCTTCTTCGCCCAGTTCATCCATCGACTCAAGTAGCTCTTCATCGGCCATGGCCAGACTCCAGGTTTAAGAACGGTTCACAAGATGGATACAAATCGGATGCCATCAGAGGTCATCCCTGAGTTCCAGCTTCTGTCATTTTTCTGCTATATATATCGACCGGACACCCCAAAACTCAATCGCCCTTTGAAATACCCAGATTTCGAAATGTCACCTTCGCCAGTTCCAATGCCGCTTCCCGATCGCTCACCCGCCCTTCCAGTTGCGCGTCTTCGATGGCTGTCAACACCGTCTTAAAAACAGGTCCCGGCACATATCCCATTCGAATTAAATCGTGGCCGGTCACAAACGGCTCGGGGCGAATCGCTTCGGGCGCCAGCGTTTCCCACATGTGTTTGCAAAACGTGTAATTACCCAGACTACTATGACAGGACAGGCAATCCACACGATGCAATTCTAGGTGATCCTCGAATCGGTCCGTGCGCAAAAACCGCTTGAGCCGACTTTGACGCATCTGTTTGGCGTGCATAAACAGATGGTGATCTTTGACCAGACGCACAATATGCTCTATCTGTGCGTTTGAAAACCGCAGCCGTGCACAGAGGCTCTCTGCAATCTGTGATCCAACCTGGGGATGCTGGTGAAAACGAATCCGATCAGCCACCCGAAACGTGGGGGCTTTGCCCACATCGTGCAACAAAATCCCCATCGCCAGCTCAGGGCTTGGTTTTTCCATCAGGCCCAGCATCATCAATGTATGGGTCAGCACATCGCCTTCCGGGTGAAACAGCATCGGCTGCGGCACCCCAATCATCGCGGTTACTTCGGGCATCACCTGCCTCATCAAGCCCAGATTGATCAACCACCGAATGCCCTGGGGCGCCCCTCCCTCCGTCAAAATCTTGATGCATTCGTCCCGCACCCGTTCTTGACTGACCGACCCGATCTTCCCCCCCAGTCTGCCGATTGCACCATAGGTCTCTTTGTCGATGGACCACAAAAATCGGCATCCAAACCGAACCGCCCGCAGCATCCGTAACCGGTCTTCGGAAAACCGGTCTTCGGGCCGCCCGATGGTACGAATCACCCCTTTCGATAAATCCGCCTGCCCGCCCACATAGTCCAACACCCGATCCTGAACCGGATCGTAAAACAGGCCATTCACCGTAAAGTCCCGGCGGTTGGCATCTTCCCGTTCATCCACAAAGACCACCCGATCGGGATGCCGACCGTCCGAAGACCCAAGATCTTTTCGAAACCGGGCCACTTCATAATTTTCCTCCCCCAACTTCACCACCACCACGCCAAAATGGGCACCCACTTCCCGGGCATTGGGAAAAAGCCGAATGACGGTTTCGAGATCCGCATTGGTCGCAATATCATAATCCGAAGCGGGAAGCCCCATTTGCATATCCCGGACACAACCGCCCGCCAAGAGGGCTCGGAACCCCTCGCGATGAAGTGTTTTCACAATCTCGATCGCGCCTTCGAATGCAAGATTTGCAACCATAAGATAAAAAAATAGGGAGTTGGAAGTCGGAGGTCCAGTCCGCTTCCAACTCCTCCTTTGTTTAATCTACAACATTAATTTTTTATGGAAATCCGTTTGATTTTTGCTCCCAAAGACCGAAGCCGTTCATCAATGGCCTCATATCCCCGATCGATCTGTTCAATATTGCTGATCACGCTTTCACCTTCGGCACACAAAGCCGCAATAATCATGGCCATACCGGCTCGAATGTCGGGACTGGCCAATCGATCGCCATACAGCTTGGACGGGCCTACTACCACGGCCCGATGGGGATCGCAAATAATGATTTTGGCCCCCATCTCAATCAACCGATCCAGCCAGTACATCCGCTGTTCGAACATTTTTTCAAAAAAAAGAACCGTGCCACGTGCCTGGGTGGCCAACACAATTGCAATACTCATCAGATCGGGCGGAAATCCTGGCCAGGGGTCATTGTCAATCCGGGGAATCGCATCCCCCACATCGGGCATAATCTCCAATTTTTGGAAATCGGGCACCACCAGATCCTGTCCGTCCACTTCCACCTCCAGCCCCAACCGGCGGAAAACCATCAAACTTTTACGCATATTTTCCGGTGCAGCATCTTTGATCCGAAGATAGCTGTTTGTCGCCCCGGCCAGTCCGATAAAACTACCCACTTCCATATAATCGGGGCCCAGCGTGTGGGTTCCACCGCTCAGTGCTTGAACCCCTTCAACGGTCAATTTATTGGTCCCAATCCCCGAAATCTGGGCCCCGCAGCGGTTCAAAAACTGGCACAACTCCTGTACATGGGGTTCGGAAGCCACATTGTTCAAAATCGTCGTGCCTTCGGCCAGCACAGAGGCCATCACCGCATTTTCCGTCCCGGTCACACTGCGCTCGTCCAGAAAAATATCGGCCCCTTTCAAGCCCTGTTCGGCCACCATCCTGTAGACATGATTGACCTGAATATCCGCACCCAGTCCTGCCAGTGCCAGCAAATGCGTATCGACACGGCGTCTACCAATGCGGTCCCCCCCAGGGCGTGGAATATCTACCCGACCATGGCGGGCAAGCAAGGGGCCTCCAAACATAAAACTCCCCCGAACCTGGCTGCACAAATCCGCCCGGAGAGAAGTCTTGTGTACAGAACCGGCACACAACGTCCATTCATGATCACCTGTTTTCTGAGCCCGAACGCCCAGATCCCTCAACAACTCGATAATGCGGGCCACATCGCCGATATCCGGCATATTTTTTAACACCACTTCTTCATCGATCAGCAGCGTGGCAGCCAAAAGGGCCTGCGCCGCATTTTTATTGCCAGCAGGTGTTATGGTTCCGGCAAGCGGACGTCCGCCTTCAATGATAAATTGTTCCATACAATCTCCAATAGCCGATCTTCAGGGGAGGCGAAGAATTTTATGGCTTTCGTAATTGTAAGTCTAACTATAACACATCTTTGGAGAAAATTCAAGAAGAAAAAGCAAAATCAACAAAAGGTGGGTCCGGATTGGGAGGTGGAAAGGGAAGGTGCTTGAAAAAGCTGGCCACATCCAGCGGCAATATCATCCCCTTTGCTATACCGAACGGTGGCCGTAATACAGGCGTCCGCGATGGTTTCTACAAATTGCTCAATAACGGGTCTTGGTGGGCGTCGAAAGGGTTCCCCGTCAATTGGATTCCATGGGATGACATTGATTTTACAGGGAATACCTTTTACCAGCTCGACCAGCCGGTTCGCATCCTCCCGGGAATCGTTAAAGCCGTGCAATAACACATACTCAAAAGTAATGCGGCGCCCCAGGTTTTGCTGATAGATCCTGGCCGCATCCAGCAATGCTGCGATCGGCCACTTTTTGTTAATCGGCATAATCTGATCTCGCTGAACATCATTCGACGCATTCAGAGAAATGGCCAGCCCAATCTTCAGGCCCTCTTCGGAGAGTCTTAATATACCCGGCACGTGTCCGGCCGTTGACAGGGTAATGCGTCGAATCCCAATCTGGGGCCCGTAGCTCAAATTCATCAACCGAATCGCACGCACCACCGGGTCGTAATTCAACAGTGGCTCTCCCATTCCCATCATCACTACATTGGTCACATCATCGTCCCGCTCCAACAAAAAACGCCGAACCCAAATCAACTGATCCAGCATCTCACCCGCCGTTAAATTTCGCACCAATCCCATTTTTCCAGTGGCACAAAAATGACAATCCAGGGGGCATCCCACCTGAGAAGAGATGCACAGGGTCCGCCGTTTCCCATCCCACATCAACACCGTTTCGACACGTCTTCTGTCCGGCAGTTCAAATAAGTATTTTACCGTTTTTCCATCTTCGGTCCAAACTTCCTTAACTGGTTGTAAATTCAATATAGTAGACTGTTCTTTCAGCTGGTTTCGGACCTCCTTGGACAGATTGGTCATCTCGTCGATATCGGTCGTGCCTTTGCCATAAATCCAAGCCGCAATCTGCCGCCCCCGATAGGATGCCATTCCCATCGAAACAGCCAGATCTTCCAGTTCATCTGGCAACAATCCCTTGAGGTCCACGGTCTGTTCGATTCCCATAAAAAAACCCGATTCCTGACAAGCCTGTAAATGCGCAACCGTTCAACATTAACCAAGCAGGCCATTCTGCGCAAGCGTAAAAATGATATTGACAGACATGCGCATTTGGTTTATTGTTTGTTCGGTATTCTCTAAAGAACAAAGAGTTATGCTTATTTTCAAGACCCCTTATCCTCTCTACGCTGCATACTCCCCGACCCCGCCTTACGCTCCGATATCATTCGAGCTGAGATCTCTATGCCCATACACGATTATAAAAACCCCCGCCGGGCCTCAAAACGCCCTGCCCGATTTCGAAAGCCGGGCCGCTGGATCCTGTTTGCCTTCCTCATCTACTATCTGGGCACGCTCTGGACAGCCGAAGAAAGCCCGGAAGCGCCCACCGAGGAGATCGCCCTGGCCCAAACAGATACGGCGGAGGTTGTCGAATCTGATACCCTCCAGGCCGAATCCGAAAGGATACTGGAACCCGGTTGGACCGTGATCTCCGGACAAATCGGCCACGGCGAAAGTTTCTCCGAAACACTCATCGATCGAGGCGTTTCCAAAACCCAGATCTTCGACGAACTCAAGCCTGCCATCGATCACATTCCCGGCCGGGAACTGGATCTTAATTTAGTCCAGCAGGGGGATCAATACACCGTTGAACTCGATTCTCTCGGTGTGATCCAACAGTTTGAATATGTCAAACACGGAGATCTGGAAAGGCGCTTCCTGGCCAGCCGCCTCAACGGCACCCTCCAGGCCCGGAAAGAAGAAATACCGCTCCAAAAAGAGGTGGTCGTTGTTTCCGGTCAAATCGACAACTCGATGTGGCAAGCCCTTCAGCAATCGGGCGAAAATCCGTTTTTGGTCAGCTACAAATTTTCAAGCATATTTGAATACTACATCGACTTTGCAGGCGACTGCCGCACCGGTGACCAGTTTGTCTGTGCGATTGAAAAATTATACGACAAAACCGGCCAGTTCGTGCGCTATGGCGACATTTTGACCGCCGAGTATGAAGGAGAAAAGGGAAGCTACCAGGCCTTTCTATTTCAGGTGCCGGGCCAAAAAAAGGGCTATTATGATGCTACCGGAAAATCTCTGCGGGGCCAGTTTCTGGTCAACCCACTTCAAAACCCCCGAACTAGTTCCAGATTTACCAACCGACGCTTTCACCCCATTTTAAAAAAATACATCCCACACCACGGCATCGATTACGCCGCCCCGAGGGGCAAACCCGTTTGGGCAACAGCAGCCGGGACGGTTTCGTTCATCGGTCGCAAAAGTGCCCTGGGTAATTATGTCGAAATTACGCATAAAAACGGCTACAAAACAGGCTACGGACACCTGAGCCGATTTCCCCGAGGCCTCAGAAAAGGGTCAAGGGTCTCCCAAAAGCAAACCATCGGCTATGTTGGCGCAACAGGCCGGGCAACCGGTCCCCATTTGCATTACAATTTTTACCAAAGACAACACGGTAAACATCGGTTGGTCAACCCGGAACGGGTGCTCAAAAAAATCAATAAACCCTCCGGAAAGTCCATTCCCCAGGCCTATGCGGCCCACTATCGCCAGCACAGTCAAATGCTGATGGGGCTGCTTCATCGGGAACACGGAACCATTATCACGGCTGCCTTGCACGACCTTGCGCAACCTTCCGAAGCTCCCTCAGAAGAATAGTTGTTAACACCATGCAAGACGAACTTCTCCTAACCGTTGAAGCCCTGGCCGAACACGAAGGCCGTTACCATCGAGACGCCTACCTGTTCATCTTTGCCGCCCTCAGCCATACCGTCCAGGCCCTCCACCGGGATCAGCTGGAAGACGAGGACGGCCGCCATGTCTCCGGACAGGAACTGGCCCACGGCATTGCCGAATATGCCCGCGAACAATTTGGCCCAATGGTCCAATCGGTCTTCAACCACTGGGGCATCCACGAAACCCTCGACTTTGGCCGCATCGTTTTTTCCCTCATTGATGCCGAATTGATGCGCAAAACCGGAGACGACCGCCTGGAAGATTTCCAGGATGTGTACCGCTTCGACAAGATATTCGATCCCAAACGCATACAAGACTCATTGGACCGGGTGGACCCGGAACAGTTGTAACGCCAAACTTGGAAGAACCGTACAAAGCCTGTAAATTGACACATCCTTATCACTCGTCACGGTCCTTTTTTATCGAGAACGTTTCCCAATGAAAATTGCCTACTTCGATTGCTTCGCCGGCATCAGCGGCGATATGATCCTGGGCGCCCTGGTCGATGCAGGCTTGTCTTTTGAAACCCTCCAGCAAGAGCTTTCAAAACTCCACCTGAAGGAATTTGAACTCCAAATTCGCAAAGTCGAAAAACACAGCATCTCCGCCACCAAAATCGACGTCCTCCACCGGGAAGGCCACGTCCACCGCCACCTCAAAGACGTCTTAGAAATCATCGACAACAGCGACATCTCCCCAACCGCCAAACAAAAAGCCGGCGATGTGTTTCGCCGACTGGCCGAAGCCGAAGCCGAAGTCCACGGCAGCCCAATCGATCATGTCCACTTCCACGAAGTCGGCGCCGTAGACGCCATTGTCGATGTCGTCGGCGCCGTCGTCGGCCTGGAAGCCCTGGGCATCGAACGCGTCTACGCCTCCAAACTCCGCTTCGGCACCGGCAAAACCCGGGGCTCACACGGGGCAATGCCCATCCCCGTTCCCGCCGTGGTCGCACTTTGCAAAAACCTGCCTGCCGAAAGAACGGATATCCCGTTTGAATTGATCACGCCCACAGGTGCTGCGATTCTCACTACACTTGCAACAGAAATTGGCACCTCCATTTCCTTTCGCACCCAAAGTCTGGGTTACGGCGCAGGCACCCGCGACCTGGACCAGGTACCCAACCTGTTACGTCTTGAAATTGGCGAACGGGTCACGGACCTCGAAACCGACACCCCCGTCCTCCTCGAAACCAACATCGACGACATGAATCCCGAAATCTACGGCTACCTCCTGGACCGCCTCTTCGAAGCCGGCGCCCGAGACGCCTACCTCACCCCCCTTATCATGAAAAAAGGCCGCCCGGGCATCCAGCTCTCCGTCCTATCCGACCCCGATAAGGTCACCCTATTATCCGATCTCATTTTCGCAGAAACCACCACCCTTGGCGTCCGCCTCACCCCCGTTAATCGCCTGATGGTCTCCCGCCGATCAGAAACGGTTGAAACCCCCTTCGGCCCCGTTCAAGTCAAAGTCGCCGAATTCCAGGGCCGCACCCGAATTGCGCCTGAATATGAAGATTGTGTTCGCATTGCCCGAGAACAGAATATTCCAATTCTAGACATTTACAGGGCAGTGACAAAGGCGGAGACTTGAGGCCAGAAACCCTCCGTTCGACCGAGCGTCCCCACAAAAAAGCCCCGGAGAGAATTCTCTCCGGGGATTTGTCGTCTCAAACCCAATGCTACGAACGCCCAACCTAATTACGCGCGGAAAATTAGTTATGGCGGACCAATATTCAGCAACAAAAACCCCGACGCCTGATCATTCCGCGTCAGGTTTTTATCACAATACATATTTGAATTCTACACGTCCTCATCCATCTCCGCCAACACCCGCATCAAATCTTCCATCGACACAATATCGTCCTCGGCAAACATCCCGGGGGCTTCGGTCGCCTTATCCTCCTCATCGGTTCCAAACACAAACCACTCAAACTCCTTCAAGAACTTCATACAGTGCCATTTCTTTGTGCGTTCATAATCTTTCGAACACAGTTCCCTTGGAATCGGGCAGCCGTCGTAAAGCCCACGCGGACAGGGTCGAGGTTTCTTAGGCATCGGTTTCCTCAAAAAAATAGACGATCACAAAGAGCATCACACCACTACACGATCTACCCTTCACAGATCCAGAGGCGACGGTCAAAGCACCTTCAAATACCGATCCAGTTCATAACCCGTCACCTGTACCCGATAATCCATCCATTCAATCTTTTTGTTGGCAATAAACTTCTCAAACAGGGGCGCTCCAAGGGCCTTTTTCACCAGATCGCTTCCTTCGGCCAGATCAATCGCCTGGAATAAATCCTGGGGCAAGGTCCGAATGTCGGCCTTTTCGCGTTCCGCCTCTGTCATTTCAGATGCAGGCTTTTCGGTCGGCCTGGGTGGTTTATACTCGTTCTCAATACCCTCCAGTCCGGCCGCCAGCATAACTGCAAAGGCCAGATAAGGATTACACCCCGGATCGGGAGACCGGTATTCCACACGCATCGCACTTTCTTTTCCTGGCTTATAGGTCGGCACCCGGACCAGATCCGCCCGATTCACCATTGCCCAGGTCGTAAAAATAGGCGCTTCATACCCCGAAACCAATCGCTTGTAAGAATTCACCCACTGGTTGGTCACCAGCGTAATTTCAGGTGCGTGTTTGAGCAGCCCGGCAATGAAATATTTGGCCGTACGGGAAAGGTGAAATTGATTTCGGGCGTCGTAAAACGCATTTCGCTCTCCGCGAAACAACGACATATTGATATGCATCCCATTTCCGTGTACCCCAAAAATTGGCTTGGGCATAAACGTGGCCCAGACCCCGTGCATCACGGCAATCTCCTTGACCACCAGCCGATAGGTCATCGCATTATCGGCCATCGTCAGCGCATCGGTATAGAGCAAATCAATCTCGTGCTGACTGGGGGCTGCTTCGTGGTGGCTGGATGCCACTTCAATCCCCATTCCTTCCAGAGACAGCACCGTGTCTCGCCGCAAGTCGCTGGCCATATCGCGGGCAGTCTGATCAAAATACCCGCCTTCGTCCAGCCCTTCCAGCGGGGGCTCGGATGATTTGAAATAAAAATATTCCAACTCTGGACTGACGTAAAACGTAAATCCCAGGTCAGAGGCCCGCTTCAGGTTTTTCCGGAGCACATAGCGTGGATCCCCACCATAGGGATTTCCGTTCGGATCCAGGATATCACAAAACATTCGCGCAACCGCGCCGCCCTCCTGCGGACGAAAAGGCAAAACCTGGAAGGTGTTGGGGTCGGGCATTGCGACCATATCGCTCTCATCCAAACGCGCAAATCCCTCAACGGAAGACCCGTCAAACCCAATCCCTTCCTCCAGGGCTTCTTCGAGTTGCTCCACAGGAATTGCCACACTCTTCAACAGCCCCAAAATATCTGTAAACCAGAGCCGAACGAATTTGACCCCATGCTCTTTTGCGGCATTCAACACATATGCCTGGCTACCTTCGTTCATAACCGTTCCTATTTTAAAGATTTACCATTTTTATTGGCTCCCCTGTTGAATCAATAAGTGAGCAAAGATACCCACCCTATGTTTCAGGCATGTTTCAGAGAGATTAAATGAAGGTTAACTGGAGAGGCAAAAAAAGAGACGCGGAATCATTTCCAGCGTCTCCCTTGCCAATCTTGCTTTTTTGCTAAACAGCTAAGGAACCCTGCGCCAGGTATCGGTCCAGAAATCGTCATAAGAAGCAACCATCTTATCGCCCTTAAAAACCCACGACTGTTTGTCGTGTGAGATCTCGATCCCATCTTCCTGCACCGAAATTTTCCCCTTGGCCTTTTTGGCCTTGTGATAAAACGAGAAGGGGGCTTCAGCCGAAGACCGGTATCCCTGTCGGATCAAGATGTGCCGTGCCTGTGTGATCGCCGAGGTTGAAATCTCATACAAACTGACCGCATAATCAAACCGCCGCGGCGTGCCATTCTGGGCGGCCGTTTCACGGTTTAGGGACACATGGGCCTTTCGTGATGTCACCGGAATCCAGGAAATAGCGCCCTGAATCTGGGGCGGCCTCAACACCGTTCCATCCGGCAGCGTGCGGGATTCCAACACCCAATTCCCCGACATCTGGGCCTGCATCTGGCCCAGCCGGTCGCTACACCCTTGGCCAAAAAAAAGCAGTCCCAGCGCAATAAAAGCCAAGTGCTTCATATCAATCCTCCATTGAAAAATACACTCAATGATATGCATATGGACTCCAAGTATATTCCACACACCCGGATGTGTCAAGAAAAAAAGGCCCCAAATCCTGGGGCCTTTCAAAAGTCAAACGAGTTCCATATTTTACTGAATCGAATCTTTGAGTGCCTTGCCAGCTTTGAAACGAGCATTCTTGCTTGCAGCAATCTGGATGGTAGCACCCGTTTGCGGGTTTCGACCCTGGCGCGCAGCTCGATGGCTCACAGAAAACGTTCCAAAACCTGAAATCGTAACCCGCTCGCCCTTTTTCA
This sequence comes from bacterium, assembly GCA_027296045.1. Lineage (GTDB taxonomy): Bacteria > Latescibacterota > UBA2968 > UBA2968 > UBA2968 > JAPUJS01. The sequence continues at coordinate 35,147 of JAPUJS010000154.1, forward strand.
AAGCATCGGTCACTTCCCCAATCAGGGCACTCAGTGCAGCGCCCGCATCTTTGTTCGAAAGACCAGCTTTTTCGGAAATGGCTGCAATTAATTCCGCTTTGTTTGGCATAGTTTCACCCCCTTTCGTCTAAATATAAGCCCGATAGCAAGGCCAAGACAACCCCTGGAGGTGAAAATTCACGCATATTCAGGCACAATTCACACACAAATAGTTGTAAATCATATAATTAAAATTAAAAGGCGCACCAAAGTATCCCATTTCGCTTCTCAAAACGAAAGCAGAGGTCTGACTGTGGTTTATACTTTCTAATTCACTAATTTTATATTAACTTACAAGAAATATACGTTATTTAAATGATCCAGAGCCCAGGATTTCCCATGTCCCACCAGCAACTGGCACGAAACGCCCTTTGCGTTGCCCTTTGTGCAGTCGCAACACTCCTCATTCGAATCCCCGTACCTGCCACACAGGGCTATATCAACCTGGGAGATACCCTGATTTTTGTATCTGCTCTCCTTTTCGGGCCCCGAACCGGAGGGATTGCAGGAGGCCTGGGCTCTGCCATGGCAGACATCCTGGCAGGCTATGCACACTGGGCCCCTTTGACCTTCCTCATCAAGGGCATCGAGGGCATCCTGGTCGGGTCGTTGTTCCGAGGGCCTCTTCGTGGCCCTGCGGCGATCATGCGCGGCAGCCTGGCCGTGATTGCGGGAGGCCTCTGGATGATTCTCGGCTACTTTCTGGCGGCCACCGGCCTTTACGGCTGGCAACCGGCCCTGGCAGCAATCCCCGGAAATATCCTCCAGGCACTTTCCGGCCTCATCCTCAGCCTCCCCATTGCGGTTGGGCTTATTCGGGCAGGCGTCCCTCGCTCTGAGTAAACCTATTTGCAAAGAAAAAAAGACGGGATCCAATCCCGTCTTTCATCCCCATTCGATATGCGCCTACCCCACCTGCACTTCCCAATCCGCTTCCAAAATTCCCATCACCTCTTCGACGCTTTCCGCCTCCCGGAGGGCCGCCCGAACCACATCCTGATGCAACCAACGCGCAATATCGGCAACCAGCTTCAGATAGGCCTCGTCGTTTCGGTCGGGCCACCCGATGATCACCAGAATATGCACCACTTCATCGTTTCCCCAATCAATTCCGCCGCTCGAAATTCCCAGGGCAACGGCCGGACCTTGCACGGACTCGTCCCGGTAATGGGGAAGGGCCACGCCCTTATCCACGGCAGATTGAAATCGAGCTTCCTTTTGAAAAAGCGCCGAAAGAAACCGGCGAAAATCCGGAATCTCGGGACTCCCTTCCAGCACCGAAGCCAGTTCTCGGATGGCACCGGCCTTTTTTTGTGCCGCCATCCCGGGCAGAATGTGTTCTGCCTTGAGCTCCCTCACAATCTTCGACATGAAAACCGGCCTCCCAACCGGTACTCCGCCTTATCCCACTTCCATGAGAGGCTCAAGCTGCGCCCTGCGCCTGGGATGACGCAACCGACGAAGCGCCTTTTCCTTAATCTGACGCACCCGTTCCCGGGTCAAATTGAACCGCACCCCAATCTCTTCCAGGGTCAGTGGTTCTCCATCGGCCAAACCAAAATACAAGCGCAACACTTCAGACTCCCGATCGTCTAGCGAGTCCAACACATCTTTCACCTGGGTTCGCACCGAATCTTCCACCACTTCCACATCTGGCGCCTTTTGGGTTTGATCGGGCAAAATATGAATCAAACTATGATCGTCGTCTTCTTTAAAAGAAGCATCTAAAGACCAGACGTCTCGAGCTCGCATCAGCGTATCTTGAACCATCTCAACCGAAACGTCCAGTGCCTTGGCAATGGTTTCGGAGTCGGGTTCGGACTCGCTGGCCTGCCTCAGTTCCCGAGAGACCTTGGAAATATTGTGTAACAAATCAATTCGATTGATGGGAAGACGCACCACGCGGGAATCCTGGGCAAGGCTCTGGTGAATTGCCTGACGAATCCACCACACGGCATAAGAGATAAATTTGAACCCCCGCATCCCGTCAAATCGCTCGGCAGCCGTCATCAATCCCATGTTGCCAGAACTGATCAGATCGGCCAGGGGAACGCCGTGGTTTTGATATTCGCGCGCCACACTCACCACAAATCGGAGATTTGCAGAAACCAGCTTGTCGCGCGACCGCTTACAACCCTTTCGGATCTTTTTTGCCAGTGCAATTTCCTCTTTGCCAGACAGCGGCTCCGAGCTTGAGATATCCCGCAAATACAAATCCAGAGACTCGCTGTCTTGAATCATTATCCCAGCCAAGGGTCCATCCTCCTTATGAAAGTGCGGATCGCT
>JAPUJS010000155.1 GCA_027296045.1 bacterium
CCTCCGGTTGGATCTGAGAATGCCCTCACCCTGTCGGGACAAGCCCGACGTCCCTCTCCCGTGACGGGAGAGGGAGTGAGGTCGGTATGGTTTTAGTTGAATTTATCCAGCACAGGTTCCAGGATTTTGTAGGGGTAACAGACGTTGAGCAAACCGTTGAAGTGCTGGTGGTTCTCCATGGCGCGCATTTGATCTGTGGTGATCCGAGCGTTAGACATGGCTTCCAGCCTCCTCTTGGGGGATAGCATTTAAGATTTCGACGGCATAACGGTCTTTTTCATTGGCCCCGGGGCGCACCTGAAAGAGGGGCTGATCTCCTACAAAGAGGGTACCGGGGTCGTCGGTTCGGGTGTCCAGAATAATGGTGTCGCCTTCTTTGAGGTCGGCGACCTCTTCGGTCGACAGGGTGCCTTTGCCCCAAACGGCCGTAATCGGAGTTGGTACGTTCTTGAGCTGGTTCAGGCGTTTTTGACGCCGGCCGGCAGAAGGGCGACTCCGACCTCGACCTGCCCAGGTTCGGATGTTCAGATAGGACATCACGGGTTCGAGAGTGAAATAGGGGTAACACAAGGTCACCAGGCCGGAGGCGTGCTGGGAGTTCACCTCAAAAGCAATGAGTATAACGGTGTCAGAAGGGGCGGCCATCTGCATAAATTCGGGGTTGGTCTCTAACTCCGCATCGGAAACCTGGATCTTGAGCAGGGCTTCCCAGGTGGCTTCCAGGTCTGCCAGCATTTTGGTGAGAATTTTGCCCATCACGGTGCGTTCGATTGCGGTGAGCGGTCGGCCTTCTTTGGGTGGATTTTCTCCGGTGCCTCCGAACTGGCGGTCGATGAAGGAATAGGCGACCGGCAGAGAAAAGTCGATGATGGCCGGCCCGCCTAAAGGCTCAATCGAAAAGGTGTAAGAACACGACGGGTTGGACAGTGACATAATGAATTCGGCGTAAGTGGTCTGATCGACAAAGGCGATATCACAGTCCACGATAGATCTTTGAATGGTGGAAAATGAGGAGGCCGTCATCCGCGCCAGGTTGGAATGCAGGTTTTCCAGGGTGCGCTGCTGGTCTTTGGACACCCGCTGGGGGTGTTTGAAATCGTAGGTGATGATCGGCTTGGGCTTGGGGACCGGCCTGATCTTGCGTTCTGCCGTATTTCTTTCGAGTTTCTCAATCTCTTCCTTAGAAAGGGTTTTGGTGTCCCCCTCCACCTGCTCTTCATTTTTTCCCAGACGTGCCATCATTAGTTTGGCATTCTCCGAAAGTTCCACCTGCTCCCGCTCTTCTTTCAGACGTTCCATCAAAACATCCATTTCGTTCGGGTCGTCCCACATCAAAATGTCGATGGTGTCCTGGGGCAGGGTGTGCGGCAACAGACGGATGAGTTGTGAATCCAGTTCGCGTTCCGGGAGCGTTCCGTCGAGGATCCTTTTTACCCGGTCGCCGACGACCGTGGCGTGGGCGACGAAGTCTGCCACGCCCGCCCGGATGGATTCTATGACGCTGTCTCTTTCTGCCATGGTACGGTTGCCCAGCAGCATCAGGGGGATCTCGCCAAATGCCGCTCCGGCCCGCACATTCAGTGCCGAGAGGAAACTCTTGAACCCTTTGTTCCAGGCTGTAATCACCAGGTCGAAGGGAGTTTCTTCGCACATTCTCAGGCCCCGTTGAGGCGTCGAGGCCCCTTCGACGTCCGAATAGCCGGCTTTCTCGAGCTGTTTGAAGAGCATCCGCCGTCTGGCGGGCGATCTGTCGATCACGAGGATTTTTGCAGTGGATTCGGCCATGGCGAGTAGGTCCTTAAAATAAAAATTTTGAAATTTGGTCCGGTAAAAGGCCCGGATATGGTTGCCCGGTCAACACCAGAGGGCTTCGAGTGAGCTTCGGGTGTTCCTATCCTCAAACGGTTGAGGCACAACCGGGTGAGGTCTCAGAAAAACGTTGCAAGGCCGGTTTAGCCCATTCCGGATTGCTGGCGACGGGTGCCGACGGTCATGATGTTGAGGCGGCTTCTCAAGTCGCCGTCGTCGGACTGGGTGGCTTCCATATCTTGTCGGAGGTATTCGAGGGCCTGTTTGATATCGCGCACTTCTTCGGCCAGTCCGCGCACGAGCAGGGCCAGGTCTTCGTTGGTGGTGGACGCACCCCTGGTTTCGAGTTCGGATTCGATGGCCCGCCAGAGGCCTTCCGGGGTGGCTTCGGGACGGAGGTTGCCAGCGGTTTCCCAGGCGGCCATGTGGGATTCGTATTCTTTGCGGCAGGTATCGCACGTGTCCAGATGGGTTTCGACATCCCGCCTGATCTCTGCGGTGAGTTCGTCGTCGATGTAGGCAGAGAGAGATTTTTCACAGGAGAAGCAGTTCATTGTTGGATATCCTTTAATTGACTTCCAGGTAATTTTTGAGTTTGTCGCGAACCTGTTTGCGTGCCCGGTGAACGCGCATTTTGACGGCTTCTTCGCTGCATTCGCAAACTTCGGCGATTTGTTTGTAGCGCATGCCTTCCAGGGTGCCCAGGACAAAGACGAGGCGCAGGTTTTCGGGAAGTGCCAATACGGCGGCTTCCAGTCGGCGGTTGAGTTCTTTTCGCACCAGCAGGTCTTCGGGGCTGGGACCCAAAGCGGGGGGGGCGGCATCGAATTCTTCAAGCGCTTCGAAGGAATGGATCTCGGGTTTGCGCTTTCGGAGCCGGTTGAGGCACAGGTTGGTGGCGATGCGGTAGAGCCAGGTGCCAAAGGCGGCTTCGGCTCGGAAAGACTGGATGTTTTTGAAGGCGGAGATGAAGACTTCCTGGGTGAGGTCTTCGGCGTCTTCGAAGTTACCGGCCATGTGGCGACAGAGGGCATAAATCCGGTCTTTATAGAGGTCGTATATGTCCCGAAAGGCTCTCGAATCGCCCTGCTGGCAGGCGGCAATGAGCGCAACGTCGGCTTGGGTGTTCAAAACATCGCTCCTGGGTTGGGGCCTTTGTGATGCGTTCACAGGATTAGAAACGGGTTTGGGAGAAAGGTAACAAAAAAAAACGATCACGAAGGGTCACGAAACCGATTCCGCCCACACCCGCCCTCACGAAGGGCCACGAAACCGCCCGGCCCAGCCACCCAAACTAAGGTGCGATGGCGCACTTTATGGTTGGGTGGTGGTTGGGTTTCGTGGCCCTTCGTGGGGGAATGGGTGGTGTGCGAGGTTCGTGGCCCTCTGTGATCCCGCTTACTGGTCCGTGGCATCCTGAGCTTGTTGGATGACAATGGCGCGGGATTTGAGGAATTGTCGTTTGTCGGCAATGACGACGGCGAGACCGATCAGAATGCAAATGATGGCAATGATGCCCAGGGTTTTGTGGCGGAGGGGGTGGAGCGTTTCTTCAAGATCTTTGGAGATATAACCGGAAACGACGATGACGGGCAAGCTGTGGCCCTGTTCGCGGAGGAATTTGAGGAGGGCTACACCGTCGATGGTGGGCATATTGAGGTCGAGGATGAGCAGATCGGGGTTTTGATTTTGGACGGCGTCGACGGCTTCGGTCCAGAGCGTGGTTGCAATGGGGACGTAGTTGTGGGTCTGAAGGATGTCTTTATAGACGTCCAAAATGTCGACTTCGTCGTCAATGACCAGGACTTCGCGTGGTTCGGGGGGGACCATCGCCTACCTCGACGGGAAAGACGGTGGATATGTACGGGAACATATAACACATGAACTATTTTTTTGGAAAAATCAAGTCAAATGTTAATAACGGGTTATCGTGTGGAAAGGGTAGGATCACGGGGGATGATCCGGCGATTTTCTTTTTTTTCTTTCGATACAAAGAGCACGACATGCCTCGAAACGCCGCCTTGGGGCTTTTCTTTGCCGACCCCTGTATCGTTGACAGAGGCACTTACAGGTGGTATATTGAGCGGCACACTGCCTGAATATATTTTTTGTAACTCTTTATTTAAAAATTAGTTATGAATTTTATTACCGATATCGCAAATGCGCCCTGGTCCTGGGGTGTGTCGATCGTTGATCGGGACGGGAGCGCCCCGTTTTCTGAGCCGGATGGAAAGTGCAAAGCGAAGTCGGAGTGTAAGCATCGTATTCACTGATTTTGAGGAGGTTTGACATGAAAACACGCCGTTTGACCATGGCGCAGGCAATCGTGCAGTTTATGAAGGCCCAGTATGTAGCTCGGGATGGGGTTGAGCAGCCATTTTTTGCCGGGTGTTTTGGCATTTTCGGCCATGGAAATGTAGCGGGGTTGGGGCAGGCATTGCATGAATATCGAAAAGAATTTCTGTTTTATCAAACGCGAAACGAGCAGGCGATGGTACATACGGCAATTGCCTACGCCAAGATGAAGAATCGGTTGGGGACCTTTGCCTGTACCACGTCGATTGGTCCTGGCGCAACCAATATGGTGACGGGTGCGGCCACGGCGACGGTGAATCGGTTGCCGGTGTTGCTGCTGCCGGGCGATATTTTTGCCCGTCGCAATGTCGCACCTGTCTTGCAGCAATTGGAATCGCCGGGTTCACAGGATATTTCGGTGAACGATTGTCTTAAACCCGTTTCGCGATATTGGGATCGGTTGAACCGGCCCGATCAGGCGATTACGGCACTGCCGGAGGCGATGCGGGTGCTGACTTCATCGGCGGAGACGGGAGCGGTTACGTTGGCGGCACCTCAAGATGTACAGACGGAAGCTTTTGACTATCCCGAGGCGCTGTTTGAAAAGCGGGTGTGGACGGTG
>JAPUJS010000156.1 GCA_027296045.1 bacterium
GTTCTTGCGACACGGTATGCACATTGGAAATTTTGACGTACACATTTGGATACGCTGACCATTTTAACAAATTGCTCAACAACGGTTCGGGTTCGTTTGCCTGCACCCCGCCAATGTGATCGATCGCCACGTTCACCTCCGGAAACCGGGCGATGATCGGGTCCAGCGCAGGATAATCCGCTGCTTTGCCAAAAAGATTAAAACACGCGCCCAAATCCTGTGCCCGCTGCCAGAGTGGATTTTGGCTCGCCCCCGCCAAATCGGCCGGATCGCCATAGCGCGACACGTGAATCCGTATGCCGCCAAACCCCTGTTCCCTAACCAGGGCTTCCAGCCGGTCTGCTGCATCCGCACGTGTCGGATCTACCAGCGCTTGAGCCGCAAGCTTGCCGGGATAATTTTTCAGACAGTCCGCCACATACCGGTTGTCAAACAAATAGTGAATCGGCTGTACAATCACCGCTTTGTCCACCCCAAACCGGGCCATATTTTCAAACAACAGTTCTACCGATCCAGGTTCGTTAGGCTGGCTCGCTTCAGAAAACGGATACGTCTCTGCATCGTCGCTCCAGACATGCAGGTGCGGGTCAATGATCATGGCATCTCCTGTTTTAACCTTCAGGTGTATCCTGCAAAATTTCGTCCATCCGATTGAGCTCATCCTCGCTAAACTGAACCTCAGCCGCCCCCAGATGCTCTTTCACCTGGTCTGGATTTTTTGCGCCCACCAGCACGCACGTCACCTCGCTTTGTCTTAAAAGCCAGGCAATGGCCAATTGTACCATACTGATACCCTTGTCACCTGCTATGCCCTTCAACTGTTCTGTAACTGCCAGATACTGCCCAAAAAGCGCCCCCTGAAATCGAGGCCGATCCGACCGTTCATCATCGTCTGGAAAGATGTAATCGGGCGTATATTTCCCGGTCAACAAGCCCTTGGCCAGTGGGCTGTGTGGCAAAATGCCAATCCCCATCTTCCCACAATAAGCCAGATCTTCTCCTTCAATTGCGCGGTCAAACAGATTATACCGCGGCTGATTGGAATGAAATGGGACGATCTCATAGGCCTGCTGCATCTGTGCTGCATTAAAATTCGATACCCCGATAAACCGCACTTTCCCCTGTTCCTGCAACCGGGCCATCGTCTCCATCGTGGCCGCAATCGGATAGGCCGGATTCCAGCTGTGGATCTGATAGAGATCCACATAATCCACACCCAGGCTCTTCAGGCTGTTGTCGATGGCCGATTCGATCTCTTCTGGCGCATACTGCCGACTCACCTTGGTCGCCAAAAAGCATCGTTCCCGATAGCCATCCTTCAACGCCCTGCCCAGGGTAGACTCGCTCGTACGATAGGCCTGCGCCGTATCCAGAAGGGTAATCCCGCTGTCGATGGCCGCTCGCACGGTTGCAATCGATGCCTGTTCTTCCAAAACCCCCATGCCCCCGCCAATCGGCCACGCACCCAATCCAATCACAGACACATCGGGACCGTCTTTACCAAGCTGTCGATGCTGCATGGTACCTCCTTTTCGCAAATTCCTTCGAATCCTGGGTGCTTACGGGCCAAAGCACAACACCGTTATCCACCCAAAAATAACGTGTTAAAAAGGGAAGAAAAAAGGTAGAAGGCCTTTTTCAGCCTTCGATAATATACATGATGCACCGATCTTCCTCAAATGTCAAAAAAAAGCTCTGCGCACCCTTCATCTGAACCACAACTCCAATAATCAAATCATCGATTTGGAATCCATTCGGACAAAATATATAGAACGGATCGTTGCCTTCGAACAAATCATAAACGGTATCATAGACGGCATGCTTTGTCAAGCCAGTCCCCTCCAAACAGTCCTTGATATCCACGTGAGAATATCCTATGTTTGAACCTCCTACCATTTCCACTTTTCACTTTTCTTTTTTATGATCGACACCCTCCAGGATCTGCAATCTCTCATCCAACGCGCCCAACAAGGCCCATGTGTTGCCCTGGATACGGAATTTGTCTGGGAACAGACCTATTACCCCCGCCTGGGCATTGTCCAGTTGGGACTGTCCGACACCGATTGCCACCTGATCGACGCCCAGGCCATTGAGGACCTCTCCCCGATAGGAGACCTCATGCGCAATCCGGCTGTGACAAAAATTCTGCACGATGCTCAGCAGGACCTCTGGATCCTTTACCGGGCAACCGGCGACTTGCCCCAAAACATTTTCGACACCCGTTGCGCAGGAGGATTTACAAACCTGGGCTCCACTTTGTCGTTGGGCAACCTGATTCAGCAATGTGTTGGCATTCGGCTTTCCAAAACAGAAACCCGCACCAACTGGCTTGCCCGCCCCCTCTCCAAAAAACAGCAGGCCTACGCCCTCGACGATGTGCGCTATTTGCCTGCCGCCCGAACCGAACTCCTCAAACGCATCCAGAAATACGATCGCCTGACCTGGCTCGAAGAAGAACTTGCGCTCTATGACAATCCCGATCTTTACAGCGACAAAGAACCAAGCGAACAGTTCCGCCGCCTCAAAGGCACCCACAGATGTTCGCCCCGCGAATTGGCAGTTGCACGCGAACTGGCAGCCTGGCGCGAAAAAGAAGCCCGCCTCCAGGACCGTCCCCGCAATCGGATCTTCCGGGACGACATCATCGTCGGCCTCGCCCGCCGCCAACCCCGTTCTCTATCTTCCCTCCAACGCCTGTCCCGCCTGAACAATCGAGATGCCAAATCCTACGGCCCTGCCGTCTTAGAAGCCATCCAGCGAGGCCAGGCCGTAGATCCAAAAGACTGCCCCCATCTCCCCAGAACCGCCAACGGCAATCCCGTCCACGACGCCCAGCTCGATTTGGCCATGGCCTGTGTGAGAGGCAAAAGCCTGGCCTCTGGCATCGACATCCCCCTGGTCGGCTCTCGATCAGAACTCAAAGACCTTGTCCTGCAAGGCTCCGATGCCTCCCCTCAAAACCATCGGCTGCTTCAGGGCTGGCGAAGAGAATTCTTGGGAGAAGATTTGCTCAAACTCCTTTCCGGTCACCAAGGCCTTTGTGTCAACCCAGAAACCGGCTTACCCCAACTCACGTAAACAAACCACAGGATAGGTTTATGAAAGAAAAATCCGAACTCCAGTCCCTGATCGACCAAATCAAAAGCGCCGATAGTCCCGTTGGTATGGACGCCGTCTACGTACACGCCCTTATCCTTGACAAACTGGAACAGATTGAAAAACGCCTCGACACACTCGAAAAAACCACATCCGGGAACGACACATAAATACCCGTTGGACCTGTGGAGATCCAACGGGTTGGTAAATTTCGAATCATCATCTTTATGCCGTTCCGGAAGCATCCCCCTCCCGACTGGCCTGGTCAAAATCCACAATGTCCGTATCTCCCACATAGGGCTTCGTCGCATACTGCTTTACATCCTGCATTTTCAACAAAATATCCGCAATTTGCTTCCCCACAGCTTCAATTTTTCCCACCCCGGAAACATAGGGACTGTCCGAAGCCATTTGTTTCAATAACAATTGTGCCTGTCCCACAATCACCTGCAGATGCTGATTAATCTCGTGGGCGGCCCCCCCTGCCGTTTCCATGATCACCCGAAGCCGGTCCACCTCCCGCAATTCCGCCTCCATTTGCCGCCGCTCCGTAATATCCCGGTCGATTCCAATGGAAAATAATTCCTCTTCAATCTCCACCGGAACCGACACCCATTCGTGATAATTTCCCCTGCCGTCCGGCCGCTTCCAGGAAGAGATCCCTCGATAGGGTTTCATCTCCTTCATCTGCCGCAGATTCGATTCACGTTCTTCCGGCAAAAGATGGGAAACAGTCAGGTCAAACAGATTCTCACAGGCCATCAATATCTCTCTGGAATAACCAGACATCTCTACAAAACGGTCGTTACAATAAACCAGTTGTCGCCTTCCCATCGGATCGTCACGATTTCGCTTGGATATGGTAATCCCATCGTATGCATGGTCCAACAAAATACGCCACCGCGCTTCCGATTCTCGATAGGCGGCTTCCACACGTTTGCGCTCCCGTTGAATTCGGGCAAACGCAGATACCTGTTTTCGTAATGCCGCCAGTTCTTCCGTCAACTGGGCGCGAGATTTTTCTTTATCCTTCATCAGACGCGATCACCTCAACCTGCGCTTCCCCGTTGGTCAAATTGTCCAGAGCCAGGCGAAATACATCCACCTTTGCTTTCGGTAACTTCAGCGTATAGGTCACATCGGCTCCAAAATCTTCGGAAACAACCTGCACTTCAAATTCCGGCAACATCCGTTTGAACATGCTAACCCTGGCATAATCCACCACCAGCAAAAGCGCTGCATAAACCACATGTTCGGAAAGCCTCAGCTCGGAAAGCGCCTTTTGAACGCCACCAGAATAGGCCCGCACCAAGCCACCCTTCCCCAATTTTGTCCCCCCAAAATAACGCACCACCACCGCCGTAATATCCCCCACCCCACAATGTGTCAATACCGTCAACATCGGACGTCCTGCCGTTCTGTGCGGTTCCCCATCGTCGCTCATTCCCACCCGGCCCGTATCGCCCGGGCACCCCACCAGAAACGCCCAACAATGATGACTGGCATCGGCAAACTCTGCTCGAATCGTCTCAATAAATGCCCGGGCCTCTTCTTCGGAGGGTGTGTACCCAACCGTTGTAATAAACCGACTCCGCTTGATCTCTTCTACCACCCGACACGTTTCACCCGGAATGGAATAGCGCTGTTCGTCCGGCATAATCTGCACTTTCATTATGACTAAAACACATTCTGCATGCCCATTTTAAAACACCATCATGGCCTTCACCACGCCCCGATCCGGCTCCAGCCAGGTGGGGAACGATTCAATCAAATCTTCGAATCCGGCCTCGTGCGTGATCCATGGCTGTGTATCTACGACACCGGATTCCATCAATGCTATGATCCGCCCGAAATCCTTGCTTTGAGAATTTCGCGTGGCCAAAAGCGTAAGCTCCCGACGGTGAAACTCCGGATCGTAAAGGGTCACATGATCCTGCACCAGTCCCACAAGGGTCAACCGCCCCCCGTTGGCCACATATTGAAACGCACTGTTCATCGAGTTCACATTGCCGGTTGCATCAAATACCGCCGTGGGCAAATCACCCGAAAACGCCTGCCGCAAATCATCCTCTACACGGTCCAGATTTTCCATCCCGTGTGCGATATCAAAATGCGAACGGGCAAACTCCATCCGCCCTTTGTTCAACTCCAGAAGCACGATGTGCGCACCGGCCACCTGAGCAAACTGGATCACCGACAAACCGATCGGACCGGCCCCAATCACCAGCACCGATTCCCCCTTCTTCGGTTTTGCCCGGTCTACAGCATGTGCTCCAATCCCAAGCGTCTCCACAAGTGCCAGTTGTTCCAACGCCAGAGAATCGGAAGGGTGCAGTTTGTGTGCCGGCACCAGAATACGCTCCCGCATGCCGCCGTCCAGGTGCACCCCCAACACCTGAAGCTGCTCGCAACAGTTGGTCTTCCCCTGGCGGCAGGCAATGCAGATCCCGCAATTTAAATAGGGCTCCACCGCACACCGGTCGCCCACCTTCACGGCTTCCACATCCGAACCAACAGCTACTACTTCCACCCCCAATTCGTGGCCCAAAATACGCGGATAAGAAAAAAAAGGTTGTCGGCCCCGAAAGGCGTGCAAATCCGTGCCGCAGATTCCCACTCGCAACACCGCCACTTCCGCCTCCCCCAGACCGGGTCCTTCGGGCGGCTCGGTCTCCGTTCGAATAAAATTCCCCGGCTTTTCCAACACAATGGTTTTCATCTCCAACCCTTTCAGCCAACCATAAAAATGCGCTTCAAATGGCGCTCGTAAATATTCTCCATCACATTTTCAGCAATCACGGTTTCAAACCGATCCAGTGCATCCAGATAGCGATCCCCCATCTCGGCAGCCACCTTGTAGGCCACGTGTAAGAGCTGGCGAAAGTGTGGGTTGTATTGCGCACAGGAAGGATCGTGTCGCAAGGCCGCAGCAAACGCTTCACCACTCCAAGAATCTATCACATCCGGCAAGCAATCCGAATCGATATCGATCACTGCCCCATACGGCCCACACAGTTCCTCGAACCGGTCGAGCGACACCCGGTAGATCTCTTTGGCCAAAGAGAGGCCGTCTCCGCCTGCAAGCGCAAGTCCGATCAACTCTTCCAACCACGTCGTGCCCGCCGTTTTCAAATGCAACCCTGCATCAAACTTTTGAATCGCCCGGTGGATTGGTTCATAAATCGAAAATTTATCGCTCCCGGAATGCACGCTCAGCTTCAGGTTTTCGGGCAACCCGAATTCCTGCACCGCATAGGCAATCACGGCAATATCTTCCTCAAACTCTTTGCCAAATTGATCCACATCTCCCACATAGTTCACGCCCTTGTTGAACCGCCCCGTGAACTTGGGCGCAATCGTCTGTATTGGAATGCCTTCATTGGCAATGGCGGCCAGAATGAAAAACAGTTCTACCGGCGTCTGGGGCGTATCCGTCTCATCCATCGAGACCTCGGGCACAAATCCATCCCGCCCCTTCGCCCCTTCGATATGTCGATAAATTTGACCGGCCTGCCGAACGGCCCGTAAAAATTGGTTTGCAATCCCTTCCACCTGTTCCCGAGAGGTCTCAAACGCCTCGGCGATATTGGGAATTTCAAGTGTTCCGATATACCGCTCGTTTTGATCCACAAATGCCTTCACGTCGTCCTCGGACGCCCTCTGGCCGATGGCATCGGCCACATCGATGCTAAAAAAATCGCTGGAATCCATAAACAGATCCACGGTTTGCAACCCGATGTGATCGGCATCCACATAATAAGACCCATCCCACGACAGGGCCTGAACAGCCTGATCCGCCTCTTTTCTTACACTGCCGGGCACCGATTGGGTCGCCAGGTGTTCTCGGTGCGATTTGTTCCAGACCGGAACCACATCAAACCCTTCCGATTTTGCCCGGGCAATTGCCTGAAGCTGGGCACGCCCCTGGTGTGCAAACCGGTCGCCAATCCCCATCGAATATTTCTCCAACTGCATACCCACAATCCTTTCCTGGCAACAATCCAACAAAACAATCTGAGTTCTCTAAAGTATACAATCTAAAAAAGCATCTGCAACGAAAAAAGCTCCGAAGGATATGCTTCGGAGCCCGTCAGAAACACGGTAATACGCTCAGGCAACAACATCAAGCCTACCGCCCAAACCGGTAATCTCACTCGTGTTCAAAAACACCCGGGAAATCAAATCCGATCCAGAGGCCTGTCCGGAATTGGACGTATTGTTTCCATCCGAGGTCAGGGGACGCGTTGAAGTCAACGGATTGGCCTGACGCAATCCTTCACCTAGCCGACGAAAACCCGACAATAAAGTATTGGCTCGTGCTGGCATAAAAGTTCATCCCGAATAAAGAAACCAAGCTGGAACCGTTCCCGTGTCAAGGTGATTTGTCTAGCAAACGGTTCGGACCAAAATCTAACAAATCTTTCCCAAATGTCACGTACTTATTTCAACCATGAGACAATTCCCACCAGCAAAGGCGCAATACTAAAGAGCCGGCAAAAAATTCGCCACTCGGGGCCGCACAATATCCAGCATCACAAATTCAATCCCCAGGACCATCAACCCACCCACGGCAGTCATCTCGTCCACCATCGCCTCCGTCAACACTCCCTCCAGAAATCCAGCCGCCAGGTCCCCGTCATACCGAGCCCCCCACGCGATGCGACGCCCAATCCCGATACGGCATGGACGTATGCATTTGTGCCAACCGCCAGGCCCCTTCTTCCCAAACCATCACAATCGTCCAGCGCTCGCCGTCCAGCCGATATTTCTCACCGTTTGTGACCCCCTCGCCATCCCACAAGAAATGAGCCCAGGCCACATCGCCATGAATCCGCACCAACGTCTCCCGTCTCCAAATGCGCACGGACGACCACCGCTCCAGATGCCGTTCCCAGGTGGCAACAAGATCGGACCGTCCACGAACCGGCTTGACCGAACCACTAAAAAAAGCCGTGGCCTGTTCACAAAACAAAGGCTCCAGCGCACCTGCATTGCCGTCAGACACAGCCTTTTCAAATGCCTCCAACAACGCGCCAATCGCCTGGATACCCTCCTCCATATCTGCCATTGCCAAGCGCTCCTATTCATTTTCAATATGGAGTCACACCATACCCATATCTCCACACCTTGTCAAGAGACACAAAAAATGGGGATAACCATATTCTGGTTATCCCCTAACCGGGACCATATCTAAAATTCGCACTAAAGTGACTGCTGCACCCGCCCATCTTCGGCATCTTCAAGCAACGACTCCACCAGCCGGGTTTGCTCCAGGGCAACCCGTCCCGTCACCTGAACCAATTCCGTCAATTCTTCCAACTGGCTTGCAATATGAGACCCGATTTTTGACTGACCCGATGTCATCTCTGACAGCAGATTGGTGCGTTCTTCCAAATCTGTTAAATCCCGCTCAATCCGCTCCAAGGCATTTTCCGCCCGCCGTGCTACCCGCCCCCCGGCCCGCACTTCACGTCGATCTTCTTCCACAAGACCCATCACTTCATCGACTTCATCCTGCCATTGCGCAACCTTGTCTTTCACATTCCGATCCATCTTTGCAGCCTCCCGTCCCAACTTTCGGATCTCGTCCACCACCACCTTCATCCCCTTCCCGGCGTCGCCTGCCCGACCCATTTCGAGTCGCGCTTCCAATACCATATGCTCAATCGCATTGGACAGCTTCCCAATCGATTCTAAAATGCGGTCCGCCCCGCCCAAGTTTTTCCGGAATCGTTTCACCAACATCGCCGTTGCCCGGGCCCGCTCCTCGACCCCGTGAACCTCCCCCACCAGCTCCCACAACGATTCAGACCGTTCGGAAGTCAAATACGTGACATGCTGGGTGCGCTGTCGGGTTTCTTCCAGACTGCTGCGCAACCCATCCCCCTCGCTACAAAGGGCTTCCACCATCGACCGAACGGTCGACAATCGCTCCGACAACAATCGCACACTCCGACCTACCAGTGCCGTACCTCGTCGAAGCTGATCTTTGGACATAATCAGGTTGCGCCCAAGCGCCGCTTCACGATCCGGGAGATCGGACCCTTCAGGAGATGTTTCGGGATCCGATTCAGCGGCCAAACTTTCTTCAAAGAAAGGTTGTTCGATTACTTCGTCTTCGTCCACCTCCTCAAAAACCAAATCCTCCGCCGGATCCATCCTATCCAGATTGTCCAATTCATCTTCAACCTCTTCAACCCGTTCTTCCATCTGATCCACATCTTCTACCACACCCTCTGCCTCAATCACTTCCCAAAGCAATACCAAACCAAGATCATCTCCCTCTTCGGAATAAACAGATCCCACCAGGCAACGAATTTCATAGGGTCCAACCGAAAAAACCTTCTCATAGGGCAAACGACCAGGATCCGACAGGATCTCATGGGCTTCTGCCTCATCCGGAAAGACCTTGGAAAGAGGCCGTCCAATCACGACCTCTGCGTTCCATTCCAGAAACGTCTCCAGTTGAATAAAGCCGGACTCCGATACGCCGTTTTGATACACAATATTCAAATCGGTATCGGCCAAAACAAACCCGACCGGTGCGCTATCGACCATCGATTTGAACCGACCGACCGCTTCTAGCTGTTCCACCACAAATTGGTGCTCTCGTTCCGCAGCCTGCTTTTCTTCCGTAATGTCTCGAATCCGGATCTCAAAATCCTCAATGGTTTCATTAAATGTCTGAGCAAGGAGTTGCATCTCCTCAGATCCTTCCACCGGCAACCGCAAATCCAGATCGCCCAGCCGCATTCGCATAAACTGATCGGTCAGATTAAGGACCGGATTCAGTGCCCGTTCCAGCATCCCATAAAACAGCACCCCACAAAGGCCCATATACACAAATGCACCCAGCGCCAGGTGAATGGGCTGAAATTCTTCCATTGCATTTTGTGCGATCTCAGGCCCGAATATTCCCAGAAAAAGGCCCAGCAAAATCATGCCTGTTACACAAATCGAAAGACGAAGTTTGAGGTTGCCCATCAGACGCCCCTATTAAAAATCTGCGTTGGAGCTATGCAGGACAAAACATCAGCGTTCCCACAAGCACCAAAACCAAACCTGGCTGCAACAACATACAACCGTCCGTAACAACAGCTTCCAGCTTATTATCGACCAATTGGCAAAAACCTTGAGACCCTTTGTCCAGGGAATACAGAAGGTTATTTCCATAAAATGTACAATCTCATCCCAAAATGTCAATCTGAAATTCACTTCGTTGATCAGAAAAAAAAGCCCCCGCAAATGCGGGAGCTTCTCTTTGAGCCATAAGACAGAAGTATGAAATTTTAACGCCTGGCCTTCTTGGCCTTCTTGGCCTTCTTAGCAGGCTTCTTGGCAGCTTTTTTAGCAGCTTTTTTAGCAACCTTCTTGGCAGGCTTCTTGGCAGCTTTTTTAGCAGCTTTCTTAGCAACCTTCTTGGCAGGCTTCTTGGC
>JAPUJS010000157.1 GCA_027296045.1 bacterium
GAAAAAAAGCCGCTAACCCTACTTTGGCGAGGAAGGCTAACGGCTTGAGCAGATTTATCAGAAGGGGCTAGTATCCCCTACTATCCTTCACATTAATAACCATTTTGCAGCCGGATGTCAATAAAAAAGTTCTGTGTTTCAAGTTTCGTGTTCCCAGTTGATCGCTTTATGGAAAGAGATTGTGGACCCGAAATCTGAAACTCGGAATACACATCCATCCCGTTTCAGGAGGGCTATCATGCGTTCTCAAACCCTGTTAAAGACCCTGGCCGTCTGCACGGTTTTGGTCTTTGGTTCCGGCACTGTTTTCGCCCAGGAATACTTCGGCAAGAACAAGGTGAATTACAACGAATACGATTGGCACGTGATCGAGACGGAGCATTTTTCGATCTATTTTGACAAGGATGCATTACCGGCCGCCGAGTTTGCTGCCAAAGAGGCCGAGCGGTCGCTGGTGCGGATTGAAAAGGAATTGAAGTATGATCTCAAGAACAAGTATCCGATTGTGATTTACAATTCGCACAACGGATTTTCGGTGAGCAATATTACGCCCTACGAACAATCGGAATTTACGGGCGGATATACGGAATTTTCGCAGGGGCGGGTGGTCCTTCCGTTTTCGGGATCCTACGCGGATTTCCGGCACGTGATTCACCACGAATTGGCCCATGCGGTCACGGTTGAACTGTGGACCGGCGGGCAGTGGCTGGGCTCGATTGCAGCACGGCCTTCCACGTTGCCGCCGCTCTGGATTGCCGAAGGCGTGGCCGAATATTTGTCGCAAGGAGGGTGGGATGTGGAGGCGGACAATTTTATGCGCGATGCGACCATTTCGGGGTATGTGCCTCCGATCGAACAGTTGTCGTATAGTTATTTTGCCTACAAGGGCGGGCAGTCGGTGTTTTATATGATCGAGCAGGAGTTTGACAAGGAGAAGGTGGCCGAGTTTATTTCGAGCTATAAGACGGCCCGGTCTGTGGACAAGGCGTTGAAGGCATCGCTGGGCATCGGGCTGGAAGAACTGGACGAGAAGTGGCAGTTGTGGTTGAAGCGGCAGTTCTGGAATGAGATCAACTTGCACGAAGAGGCCAGCGAGGTCTCCAAGGTGTTGACAGATCGGAAAGAGACGCGCAGTGCATATAATTTGTCTCCGACCCTGTCGCCCCAGGGCGACAAGGTGGTTTATTTGACCGATCGGGACGGGACTTTTGACGTGCGCTTGATGTCGGCGATTGATGGCAAAGATCTGGGTCGACTGGTGGAGGGTGAAAAGTCGTCGGCGTTTGAGTCGATGTTTGTGTTGCGCCCGGGATTTACCTGGTCGCCGGACGGTCAGCAGGTGGCGTTTGCGGCCAAGTCGAACAATAAGAACACGCTTTATACGATGCATGTGAAGAAGCGGAAAGTGACCAAGCGGTTTAAATTTGATCTGGACGGCATGTTTGAACCGACCTGGTCTCCGGATGGGAAAAAGATTGCAGTGGTCGGGATCAAAAACGGGTGGTCGGATATTTATGTGGTGGATCTGGAAACGGAGACCCTGGAGCAGATTACAAACGATCCGTATGACGAGAAGCATCTGGCCTGGTCGCCGGATGGGGAATGGATTGCGGTGAGTTCGGATCGGCCCGATCTCGAGCTGGCATATAACGGCAAGAAGGATTTCCCGTTTGGGCAGTACGATGTTTTTGTGATTCGGACAGACGGGACGGAAATCAAACGTGTCGTTTCTGGGGAATCGCAAGAGACGCATCCGGCGTGGGGACCGGAGAGCAAGCGGCTGGCATTTATTTCGGATCGGACGGGGGTGGGCAATATCTACATCCAGCATCTGGATAGCACCGATGTGTATCCGGTGACCAACTTGCTCTCGAGTGCCAGAGATTTGGACTGGTCGGCCGATGGAAAGAAAATGACGTTTGCAACCTTTCATAAGGGTGGACTGGATATTTTTATCCTGAAAGACCCGAAGCGGAAAGAGATGGCCGATTTGCCGCTGACCCGGTTTGCAAAACGGGAGGTGGGGATGGACGAAAGGGGCGTTGTGGAACAGCAACAGGCGCGGTTGGGGTCGTCCCGGTCGAATGGGGAAACGGTGTCGTGGGTTTCGGATCGGTTGGATCAAACCAATGGATCGATGGAGGAAACCGTTTCGAAGGGATGGGATGATTATTTTGTCCAGCAGTGGACGGCCGACCAGGTGGTGATGGCTGTATCCGATGAGCCGGAGGTAGATGTGTATGGCGAGGTGGAGGCCGAGCAGGAAGCGGCAAAAGAGCAGAACTGGGAGAAGGAATTTGAGATCCAGAAGTACAAGCTGAAGTTCAAGCCCGATTTTTTTGCGGCCCAGGCAGGGTTTGATACGTTTTATGGAGTAAGCAGCCTGGTGACCTTGGCGGCCAGCGATATGCTGGGCGATCACCAGATGTCGCTTTCGACGTCGTTGAATTTTTCGTTGAAAGATAGCGATCTCTTTCTGTCGTATGCCTATTTGAAAAAACGGACCAATTATTATACCCAGTTGTTCCATACGAGAAGCTTTTTTTATAACGGCGGAGTATTAAATGCCGACCGGTATTATGGATTGGCCGGGACGATGGAACGGCCCTTCAACCGATTCACACGTTTGGAATTGAGTGCGCAGTTTGTGACCGTCGATCGCGAGTTGTTCTCCGGATTTTCGGATCCGTTTGTTCAGGGTGGATTTTTTGGCGGACCGACCCGGGGGCAAGATGGAACGCGTGTGGACCGGCAGCGAGCGGTGTTGACGGAATTGGCGCTGGTGGACGATACGACGTTGAACAGTCGGTTCGGGCCGGTGG
Source organism: bacterium (assembly GCA_027296045.1). Taxonomy (GTDB): domain Bacteria; phylum Latescibacterota; class UBA2968; order UBA2968; family UBA2968; genus JAPUJS01. The sequence continues at coordinate 2,823 of JAPUJS010000157.1, forward strand.
ATGGGCGGCGGGTGCGCTTGTCGGCCGAGGGCAGTAAGCTGGGAATGGAATTTGCCACGTTGATGGGAGACTATCGGACCTATAAGAAAATGGGCAGCGATTATACGTTTGCCTTTCGGATGTCGGGCGGGACCAGTTTTGGGGACAACCGGACGCGGTTTTTTGTGGGCGGGGTGAACAATCCGATCAATCCAACCTTTTCGACCATTGCGACGGTGCCAACCGATGAGATTTTCTTTTCCAAATATGTCTGGCCTTTGAGAGGCGCCGAATTATTTGAGTCGGTGGGTGATTCGTTTGTGCTGGCCAACCTGGCTTTCCGGTTCCCGCTGATTCATCAGCTGGCCATGGGCTGGCCGCTACCCCTGTTTTTCCAGAACGTACAGGGCGAGCTATTCCTGGACATCGGGAGTGCTTTTGACCGAGGCAATTTTAATCCGTGGGAATCCCGAGACGGTGGCTTTGAGCTGCGGGACCTGACGGCGGGCTATGGGCTTGGGGTGCGGGTGGACCTGGGAATGTTCCTGTTCCGCTACGATATTGCCTGGCCAACCGATTTTGCGGAGTCGTTTCATCCCAAGCAGTATTTCTCGATTGATTTTACAGGCTTGTTCTGATTTTCAGGTTGGAGGCCGGGGTTTGAAGATTGTCCTCATTCCTTCGATTGGATAGGAACTTCAAGCCTCAGGCCGCTCTTTCTCTTTGTCCCAGGAAGCCGGTGTTGTTTTATCCGTCGGGGGCCCGCACGAACGCCCGGCCTTGCGGGCCTCCAAATCTGTTCCCCCGGCTTCCCGGGACATCTTTCCTTTTATTTTGACTCCCCAAAACCGTTTGGAGTGGATCCGTGAGACCAAACGCTATTCTCCCTTTTCTTTTTGTTTTTCTTTCGGTTCCGGCCTTTGGATATGTACTTCAGATGGATCGGGATAGCCGGCGAGGAGTTATTACCATGCACTGGACCGACTTTCGGGCGCAAAATGGGATTGCGTATTGGGTCAACGCCTCCAGTTTTCCGTTTTCCGAAAGCGATGTGATGGGCACGGTGCGAAATAGTTTTGCTGCCTGGGAGGGCGTGGAAACATCGTTTGTGAAGTTCCAGGAACAGGGCACGGGAAATTTTAGAGGGTCGAGTCGGGATTTGAGAAGTGTGGTGGTATACGACCCGACAGGGGGGCAAATTGGCGCCCCTGCCGGGAGTGGTGTGATTGCGGTGACGCGCGTGAACTGGAACAATCGGGGCGAGATTTTGGATGCGGATATTATTTTTAACGGGCGGGATTTTGAATTTTCGATATTCGCAAATGCGACCCTGCGGGGGCAGATTGATTTGCAGGATGTGTTGACCCATGAAATCGGACATTTTTTGGGGCTGGATCACACGCCCCTGGTTGGAACGGCCTCGACCCGGCCGACCATGAACCCTTTTCAAACGGCGGATGCACCCCGTCAGGCACGCAGTTTGGAAATGGACGATCGGGCGGGCGTGGCGGCGCTTTATCCTTTTGAGCAGGGCAAAAATGTGGGAACGATTTCGGGGCATGTGATCCATGAAGACGGGCAGGGTGCATTTGGGGTGCATGTGGTGGCCTATCGGGCCGGTACGCAGGAGTTTGTGGTGAGTGCACTTTCGGGCACAACCGGGGAGGGGGGATATGAGATTTCAGGCTTGCCTCCGGGGAAGTATCAAGTGGCGATTGAGCCCGTGAGCCGAGGGATTACACACGAGAATTTTGGCGGGATTTTTAACTCTACTTTTGAGCGGAGTTTTGCCCGGGAGTTTTACGACAATCAGGTTGAGCAACGTGATAGTCGAACCTTTCAGGTGCAGCTAGGGCGCCAGATTTCGGACATCGATTTTGTGCTGGGGCTGACACGCTTCGATTTGCCCATCATTACAAATCCGGTATTACCGGTCAATACGCCCGATGAGCAGGGCCCTTACCGGGTTTCGGCACAGATTCGGGACGATCAAGGGATTGTGTCGGCCGATTTGAAGTATCGGATCAATGGTGGAACATTTCGTTCTCGCCCCCTGATACATCAGGGTGACGATCTGTATGTGGTGGATCTGTCGGGACAGGTTCAAGGTACGGTGGTGAAGTATCAACTCCAGGCACAAGACGGAGATGGGAACCGGGTTTTTTATCCGGCATCCGAAGATTCTCTGATACGGTTTGAGGTGATCGCGTTTTCAGGCAAACCCGTGCTGTATATTGCAGGGCGTCAATCCGGAACGCTGTCGGTTTTCGACACGGGGTTGGAGCGAGAGGTCGCCCGGATTCCAACCGGCGGGGAAACCCCGTTGAGCGTGGCGCTTGCAGGCGGAGGACGGTACGTGTTTGTGACCAATACAGGGTCGGATGCGGGCGCTTCGGACAATCGGGTGACGGTGATCGAGACGGCCACCCATCGGGTGGTCGACCATCTGGAGGTCGGAGCGGCGCCCCTGGATGTGGCGGTCAGTCCGGATGGGGCGCGGGTGTATGTGACCAATTCCCGGGCGAGGAGTGTGTCTGTTTTGGATGCGGAGACCCTTCGGGAAATACGCAGGCTGGAAACACCGACTGTGGGGCCAGGACCTTTTGGGATTGTGATCAGTCCGGATGGGGCGCGGGTGTATGTGACCGATATCGATGGGGATCAGGTGCTGGTTTTGGATGCGGATTCGGGATCTGTTTTGCAGCAGATCCAGGTGGTATCTGCCCCCCGATCGCTTGCGATCCATCCAAATGGGAAGAAACTTTATGTGGCGGGATTTAATGGCAATATTTGGGAGGTGGATCTGGAACAAGAGGGGATGATCCGGACAATTAGTACGGCACCTGCCCGGGGCATTTTTCGGCTGTCTTTGAGCCCGGATGGACAGCGGCTTTATGCTTCGGATCCGTTTGAGGCCCAGCTGCTGATGGTGGATTTGACACAGGGGTTTGTGACAGATCGCATTTCAACAGGGGGGCAAAATACCCGGGATCTGGTTGTTTCAGAAGATGGGGCGTGGGTGTATGTGACCAGCCAGGATTCGAACGATTTGCAGATATTCGATGTTTTGTTGAACCGCTTTGTGAAGTCGTTTAAAATCGACGGCAGCCCTCGGGGCATTGCGATCCGGACCTGGAGAGGAAGCAGCAGTGTCAGTCAGGCGGATTTTGACAGCAGTGGGCAGGTGGATTTTTCCGATTTCTTGTTGTTTGCCGGTGGGTATGGAATTCTGGGATCGGATTTGTGGTTTGATCCTCGGTTTGACCTGGATGGCAACCATCAAGTAGGGTTTTCTGATTTTTTGATTTTTGCAGGTATCTTCGGACGGGCCTTGAAT
>JAPUJS010000158.1 GCA_027296045.1 bacterium
CCCGGCCTGCAGTTCAATAAACTCTTCCATCGTCCGCAGGGCCGAAAGCGCCTCAATATCCCCAGCCCGAATCACAAATTTACTCGTCGTCCGATCCGCTTCCACAGACGGCGCATTCGCCTTCATCGACAACATCCCCCACTGCTCGCTTCCCAGCTGCGCCTCCACCACAATTTCTTGCTGCTGAATCAACAGTTCCTTCAGCTCAAAGGCCTCGTTGGTCGTAAAATCCGAAGACACCACCACCTCTTCCCGACGTTGTGCCTCAAACCCCACCATCGATGCCACAATCGTGTGCTTGCCCGGCTCGACCGACAGCAAGAAGTAGATGCCTTCCACATCGGTCTCGGTGCCCCGCCGGGTGCCTTCGATGATCACGGCCACCCCTGGCAATGGATCGCCCGCCTCGTCGGTCACTTGTCCGGCGATCTTGCCCGTGGTTCCGGACAGACTGTCTCCACAGAGGTAAAGAATCGCCCCCAACAGGATGAGTATCACTTTGTAATCGATCCTCTGCATAAACACCTCCTGACAGGATGAAAATGAACTGCGAAATCCCTTCGAATTCACCTGGGAAAGGATCGTCACGATTCCTGCCCTAAAATACCATTCACCTTACGCATCAATTCCTGTGGTTCATAGGGCTTCAGCAAAAAACCCTCTGCTCCCTTTCTGATCGACTCATCTGCCACCTCCTGAGTCGTGGATGTGCTCACCATCAGCCGGGATGTTGGGGTGATGCGTTCTCAATTCCACCAGAGCTTCCATCCCGCTGATCTCCGGCATCTGCACATCCATCAGGATCAGATCGGGCGCGTCTTCTGCGACGGCCTCGTAGCACGTGGTCCGGTCAACAATGCGTACGTCAAACCCGGCGGCTTCGAGGCGGTCTCCCAACAACTCGGTAATATCGGGTTCGTCGTCCACAATCATAATTTTCTTGGCTGACATTTCACATTCCTCTTCCCCGCCGGGCGACCGCCGGGTGCCCCTACGATTTCGCCTCGGGCAACGTAAATGTGACCGTGCAGCCCGTACCTTGCCCTGCGCTTTCGGCCCAGACTCTGCCGCCGTGCAGTTCCACGAACTGTTTGACGATCGGCAAGCCCAATCCCGTCCCCCCCATCGTGCCCTTCACCTGGTGGAAGGGTTCGAATATCTTGTCCAACTCTTCCTTCGGAAGCCCTTTCCCCGTATCCTTCACGATCGTCTGCACAAACCCCCTCCCATCCGGCTTGACCGACACGCTCACCTCGCCTTCGTCGGTGAACTTGACGGCATTGCCCACCAGGTTCACCACGATCCTCACCAGCTTCTCTCGGTCGACCATCGCATAGGCGTCGGTCCCCTCGAACCTTAAACCCACCCCCTTCTCCTCCACCATCGGACGAAAATCGTCCACCGTCTCGCCCACCACATCTCGCACCATGATTTTGGCCAGATTCAACTGCAATAAATCCGTTTGCCCGCGATCGATCCGGGATAGATCCAGCAGATCCCTGATCATGTTGGACAGCCGGTCCGCATTGGCCTTGATACGGTTCAAATAGCGCTCCTGCTTTTCGGTCACCGCGCCTGCGATCCCGTCCAGCATGTTGTCCACAGCAGCCTTGATCACCGTCATCGGAGTGCCCAGATCGTGGGACACGTTGGAAAAGAAATTGGTCTTCAGAGTATCCAGCTCTCGCAATTGCTCATTGGCCATTGCCAGCCGCCTGTCGCGTTCCAAAATCCGCCTGGTCTGCATCGCGGGCACGGATTTCAAACGTGTGTGTGCCATCGGGCAGGGAGAACAACGACGTGCGAATCTGTTCGGTATAAGGGCCCCAGGCGCTTCCATCCAGTCGCCAGGAAAATTCAAGGGCGTCCGCCCCTGCCAACCATCGATCCCGTCCTTCCCAGTCTACATTCACATTGCCGGATGCAGGTACCTGGACCTGGGGGTTGGTCAGATAAGTCCTGGGTCCTTTTCTGTCGTTCCAATAGCGCACCGCAGAACCATCGGCTGTGCGCATCCAGATCGCCCCGTCCCGGGCCATAAACAGCGCATGGACCTCCATTTCGGACATCCCCTTCAGCGCCGTCCAGTTCTGACCGTCAAACCGTGCGACACCCGCCGAAGTGCCTGCCCAGATATGTCCTTCCCCATCTTCCATCAGGGCGTGAACCTCATTGTGCCCCAGCCCATCCAGCACCGTATAATGCTCTGTTAAGCCCTCCGTCGTCAATCGGGTCACACCCTCACCGCCCATCCCATAGGCCATCCAGAGGCTGCCCTCCTTGGAGGCCAATAGCGCCTGCACTGCACGATTGCCCGGAATATTATAGGCCTGAAAAAAACCGCCCCGCGACCGTCGGCTCAGGTCTTTGCCTCGCCCCGACATCCAGAGGCTGCCGTCGACAGAAGCACTCATCGCCAGGATTCTGAAGGGCATTCCTTTTTTCGGGACCTGCCGAACCCAGAACTCGCCGCCCGGCTCCCATCGAAATAGCCCGCCGCCCGGCACCCCGGCCCACAAAACCCCGTCTCTGGTTGTGTGCAAGCGTACGAACGGATTCGCCCTCCAGGCCCTTCCGAACCATCTGATGGGTCATCCCCTGCACCTTGAGTACCGCAGGGCCTTGACTGTCTCGCCCCATCAGATAAACCGTTCCTTTTGCATCGGTGAGTACCCCACTCACAGGTCCATCTAAATCCCGCACCTGTGTCCACCCCACCCCATCATATCGAAGTGCGCCCTGTTCCGTGCCAAACCACAATGCGCCGTCTCGGTCCTGTCCAATGCCATTTCCTGATCCGATCTGTCCCGCCTGATTGAGATGAAACACCGTCAGCCGTTTGCCTGTATAATCAAACCGTGCGACCCCACGAGAGCCGGGACCGCCAATCCAGATGGCTCCCTGGGCATCCACGCCGGCGGTATACGGCTCTCCCAGGCCCGGCATCATACGCCGGTGGTAGGCAACCCACCGGTCTTCAACAGCCGCAGACGTCGAAACCAATCGGGCAAGTCCCGACCGGCAAATCACCCAGATCACACCGTCTAATGTCTGAAACGTGCGGCGCACCTGACGGTCAGGCAAACCATTGGATTCGTTAAACGTCACCCACGTGCCGCCCTTATATCGGCTCAACCCCACCCCATATTGGGCAAACCAGAGTGCGCCGTCTCGATCGGCAAACACCGAAGTAACGGACGTTCCCTGTAGCCCTTCCCCTCTTCGGAAAGACTGCCAGCTCACGCCGTCAAACCGGCTTGCGCCACGTTCTGTCGCAAACCAGACGGCCCCATCCGGGCCTGCAGCCAGACCGTTGACCCAGTCTTCTGCCAGCCCATCTATTTCGGTAAACGCCTTCCAGCCCTGACCGTTGAGCAATGCCGCCCCCCCATCGGTTGCCGCCCAGACCTGACCGTCTTCGGTGACCAGCAGGTCCCGCACAACATCGCCCGGCAACCCATCTATCTGCGTGAAGCTTTGCCAATCCTGACCGTCAAACCGACTCGCCCCCCTGGCCGTTCCCACCCAGACCGTCCCGTTGGGCTCGGCCATCACCGACCAGGTATCGTCACTGGCCAGACCGTCTGCTTCGCTAAACGTCTGCCACACCATCCCGTCGTAGCGACTCACCCCTCGGTCTGTAGCCAGCCAGACAGCCGTTCCGGACTGTGCGATATCCCGCACCCGCACACTGGCCAGGCCATCGCGCTCCGTAAAAAACTGCCAGCGCCATGCTTCAGACACCGGATCGGGTTGCGGCACATCCACAGAAATTCGTTTGGAAGCAATAGCCGGCCCTGTCAAAAAGCACAGCAGGAACAGGACCCACACAGGTTTTTTCATTGAGACTCCAAAAAAGAAAAAGTTCATCCCCCGAACCACCCTTCTCTTAAGGCAACATGTATGCCGAAACGTGTGTCGAAAACAGAAAAACAATAAACCAATAAAATTCAAATAGTTGTAATCACAGTCGCCAACAAACGTATTGCAATCCAGACGCCTCTTGTATCGGATCGGATACGCACGTATCCGATCGGATACACGTTTTGCCTGCAAACAAAAATAGCATACCTCTTTTTTGGAAGTATGCCTATCCCCCTGTCCCCGGCCTCACAGACCTAAACAGGATAGGATGAGAAAAATAACACTCTTTTTCGATAATTCAAGGATAGAGTGTGCCCTCCCCTTGACAAATATTCGATCTGAGATACTTTATGGACTCTGGTTTCCCCGTTCTGTCTTGGAACGCGCAGACCCTGCCCTCATAAACCCTCGTACCGATTGCTGGAAAAAGACAAAAAACCACATCGCTAATCCGGGATTCTCAATGGCCCCAACGCACCGATTTATACAACTCACCGATC
>JAPUJS010000159.1 GCA_027296045.1 bacterium
TTTATCGAAACCAGGATATCCGGGGAATCTGACACACTCGCCGATTTTGCCCGAGACCTTGCCGCCTGGCATCTGTCAACAACCGAAACATCATTTTGGGCCGAACACCCGGACGGTGATCAGATTGCTTATCCGGCAACCGAAAACGATCCTGATCCAATTGGCGAGGCTCTTCATGTTTCACCCAAACTCACGCTGCGACCGGGCGACCTCGTGACGCTCATTCACGGTAACAAACCCCTTCCCTTTCTGTCCACCTGACGCGAGACCAACACCCGAACGACATTTTTTTGACCCAAACTTGTGAAGGACATCCAAAGTATCTCTGCCCCAATGGCAGGTCGATTCCAAAAATTCAAACCAGCCGTCCAAATCATTCTCGATTTTTAAAGGAGACCTCCATGATTCCCATGATCACCAACCTCTGCCACGGTCCTCTCAAAGTCTGCCAGCTCCCGCGCACCTGGTGGAAAGTCATCCTTCGAAAAACGGGCCTGCTCGACGGTGAATATCCCGACTTCAGCGGCGGCCTGGACAGCCGGGTCCTGGAAGTTTTGGGATTGGACAAAGAAACCACCCTGGCCTACCTGCGGGACAACATGCCCGACTACCTCACCTTTGAAAACTGGGTCCTGGAGCAAAAAGGCGGCGCTTTCGATCTGGAACTGCAAGATGCCGTCATCCGATGGAATGCCTCACTCAGGGCACGCATCCATCGGCCCTCTAAAATTGAAGAGACCTACAACGACATCGGCCTGGCGCCCGACGCAGGTGTCACCTCCGCCCCGCTCCTGAACAGCCTTCAGGACTGGCAGCTTTTTTATAAACGCGACCTTAACTCCGGCTTTGCCGAACGCCTGGGCGGCAGGGTCGTCCCCCTTGTCGCTAATTTCGACTGTGGCACCCTCGGAGTCTGCCAGATTCCCCGCACCTGGTATAAAATCCTTCTCAAATCCAAAGGCCTCCTCCACCCCGATTATCCAGACATGACCGAAACTGGTCTGGACCCCCGAGCGCTCAAAGTCGTCAACGTAGACATTGACGCATCATTAGCATTCATCCGGGACAATTCGGCCAGCTACCCCGAATTCGAAGCCTGGATCCTGGAGCAAAATGGTGGCGAACTCGACCGAGCGCCCATCAACGAATGGAACGACTACATCCGTAATCGTGTCCACAAAGAAGGCAAAGTCATCGACATCCACAACACACTGGGCCTGGAAAACGACTGGACCTTCACTTCCGCTACGCTCCTGAACCAGACCGAAGACTGGTACCTGGCCTATCAGGATCTGATGAACAACAATTAAACCCAGCCACTTCACCCGGCCAGGAGACAGGAGACAGAATACAGGAGCCACTCCACCCATCCGCCCAGGAGAAGCAGAATACGGAGAGGTGGAAGGGGGGGACTCCTGTCTCCTATCTCCTGTCTCCTGTCTCCCGGGGTAGAAGGGGGAGGAGGAAATATGGCCATCAAACTCGCTGAACTGCCAAACGGTGTCGAACTCACCCAAGCGACTGAAGACACCGCTGAGAAATCCAACATCTACTGCGAATTGCCCTATTGCTCTGCCGATTCCAAACGTTTTGTCTTCCAGCAACAAAATCCGGACGGTGCACCCAATACCACAGAATACGTGACCTGCGAATTTGGAACCTGGGAAACCGAAATCGTCGGCCGCGGGCTCAGCGGTCCCGGAATGACCCACAACGGCATCTTCTTTTATCGCCGCATTGTCGAAGGCAAATGCCAGGAGCTAGTTCGCCTCAACCTGGGAACAGGAGAATCGAAAGTCATTTTCGAATTTCCCGAAGACTTCCAGCCCAAAGGACTGGGTACCATGTCGCCGGACAGCCGATATTACGCCTATGGAATCACCATCAGCTACGAACCTAAAATGTTTGGTATCGAACTCGTCGACCTGGAACAAAGCACACGGGAAGTCATTCACACCGACCCCGATATCTGCAATCCACACACACAGTTTGAACCCACAGAGGGCAAATACGTCATGGTCCAGCACAACCGGGGCTGCGAATTTCTGCCCGACGGCACCCAGGTCAAATTGGTGGGCGAAGAAGGTGCGACAGAATTCTTGCTCAGCATCCCCGACGGCAAGGTCACCCGCCTGCAGGTCGGCCCACCCCATACACCCGGCATCACCGGACACGAAGCCTGGATTGCAGGCAAAAACGAAATCCTGATGTCTGTCCGGGCCGAAGGGGACTTCGCTCCAGAAAAAGGCAACCTGATCAAAGTGGGTGCAGACGGTGCCCCCCAAATTGTTTCGGGTGGGTATCGATTTAACCACGTGGGCACCTCACCGTGCGGCCAATATTTCTTCTGCGACGACTGGCAGGGCGCCAGCAAGCTGGTCATCGGATCCATTGAAACCGGCAAAAACACCGTCGTTTGCGAAGCCCACACGTCAATGGGCAAATCGCAAAATACCCACGGTCACCCCTACCTCTCACCCGACCTCAAATGGCTGGTCTTTAACTCCGACCGCAGTGGCCTGCCGCAAATCCATGTAGCAAGCGTCCCTCCCGAACTCATAGAAAGTCTCAACTAACCTGATACCCATTTCAGATCACAACCTCATGACAGGTCAATTTTCCCCTCGCAGGGAAAATTGACCTGTTTTCATAAATGTGGATCAATTCGGTTCCCGCTAAGCGGCCGAAAACAACACCAAAACCCCGGTGTAGCTGTGCATAAAATTCGTCCCGCCCACCGGGGCAAATTCCGAATTGCCAAAAAATCCGACCATTGGAAATATTCCCAAATGCTTTCGAATCACCGAAACATCGTGATCGGGCTGTCCATAAAGCATAAACCCACGCGCGACACAGTTAAAATAAAGCCCGAACTTCTGCCCCGGCAGCGTTTTCGCCAACTGTTCTGCAACCTGCTCAATATCCTCGTGCGCAGCACTTGGCGTTCGCCGATTAAACTGTACGGTTTGTCCCACCGACACCTGTTCTCCCACAGCAATCGCCCCGTTATTGGGGTCTATCGCCCTGATATTCCGAATCAAAAAATCGCCCCGCCCACGTTCAATAGCATATTCGTCCATCGCCAGGCCGACAAAAATATTTCGTCCCAAATGTTCTTTTTCTTCTGCCGTCAACGTATCCATCGCTTCCTTCAGCGCATCGACAGCCGGCGAAAAAGCCAGTTCATAAATCACATTTTTTTCTGCCCTGGTAACCGCATAAGCCTGACCAAAAGGCTGGCATCCTTGCGCAACCCCTATCATCACACGTGCACCTTTCAGTAAAACACCTGCCACACCTTCCTCGGCAACCGATGTGCCGCACCACTGAAATGTGCGCGGATACCCTTGTGCTCCCGGATCGCCCGACGCGATTGCACCCACCACCTGAATCCCATCCACAGCCTGTTCAATCTGAGCAATCAGTTCACCGGGTTGATAAAACAGCCCGGGCATCAAAACCAGGACCGCGTCGTCTCCTGCATACGGAAGAATCTTCTCCCCAATTTCCATCGCAGCCCCCTCTCCCTGCACCAGAAAAGGCACCGCTTCCAATTCCTCTCCCGCCAGGGCCAACACAGCAACCCCCGGTTCCCGATCGTTCTCCAGGGCGCTGGTCAACACACCCATCCCACTGCACCCCACTACAGCCTCGGTGCCCGATACCTCAACAGCAGTCTCAAGCATCCCATTCAGATCTGAAGCATGATGGTACGTGGCAAATAAAAGCACCAGATCTGCGGCCTCCACCTCCGCCCGTTCCATTGCTTGCCCCACCGCTTCCCGAACCGCCTCGAGCGTGGTCTCGCTATTCGAATACCCCTCGCCAGCAAAAATCATGTTTGGCCTCCCGAAACAGGCGTTTGGTCGGGCGCTTCCCTCAACACCCAACTCCTCAAAATATGTCGGATTATGTGATCTTCACCTCAGCCTGTTGTTCCGACGATGCATAAATCCCATCAATCACTTTCGAAATCACCACCCCCTGATCGGCTGTGGTCACCGGATCGCGTCCCTCCCGCAATGCCTCCATAAAATCCCGATCCACATTGCTCGGATCAAATCGTCTGGCAGGCGGAATCTTCGTCTCCACAGGACGACCGTTCAGGTCGTGGAACAACACCACATCTCCGGTCACCCGCACCCCCCCCTGTATCCCATAAAACCACATCCCATTGGCCCCTTCCATATGCGTGATCCACGACAGTTCCATCGCCGCCGTCTTCCCATTGGCAAACCGAATCGTTGCATCCACGTGCTCTTCCACATCGTTTTTAATCTCAGACGGCACCACAGGTTCAATCACATTTCGCGTCACATTGGCCGAAACGCTCACCACTTCCGGCCAGCCCAGATGCCAGAACATCTGGTCCAATTGATAGTGCCCCAGATCTGCAATCACCCCACCTCCGCTTCGAGCAAAGTCCAGAAACCAGGCAGAATCCTTTAAAATATCAAACCCGGGCCGCCCTCGCCTGCGCAAAAAAACCTGACGGGACCGATAAATCTCGCCCAGTACCCCCGATTCGAGTACCTCCTGGATCAACTGAGCCTCCTGTCTGAACCGGTTTCGGCTGCAACAAACAGCGAGCCCCAAACCCGTTTGGTGGGCGGCATCCGCCATCGCTTCCGCCTCCTGGGCATTCATGGCAAACGGCTTCTCACACAATACATGCTTGCCTGCTTCCAGGGCTTCAATCACCGGCTGTTTGTGTGCAAACGGTGGGGTCGCTACCACAACCGCATCCAAATCCTCCTGGATCAGTTCCCGATAATCGCTAAAGGTATTTCGCACTTCAAATTCTCCGGCAAATTGCGCCACCGCCTCGGGCACGATGTCGCAGCAAGCCGCAAGATCCACATCTGCACAGGCCAACAAATTCCGCGCGTGTGACCGGCTAATCGTTCCGGTGCCAATAATGCCGACCCGAACAACACGGTCTCCAAGTGCTTCAATCGCCATAGCCCTTCTCCTTAATTACAGTTCTCGTGCCATCCAATCCAGCGTCTCTAAAATCGCCCATTCCCGAATCGCACCTTCGATCTCATCGGGGAAAACCACGTATTCATACCCCGCATCCAGGGGCTGTTCAAAGGATATTTTCATATCCACTCCGTTCCGGTTGCAATATAAGTTCAAACAACGGGGAGATCAAAATCTTTCTCTGCTCCTCCCAAAATCGAAACTTCATGATTCGTTGGGCCTAAATTAACCAATCTTACACCATTTCTTCAGGGGCTTCTTCTATTCTAACAACATATAAATCATAAATATAGATTCGATTTGTTTCATAGCATTTTCTGTAATAGAATCCATCTTGCCAGTTTTTCCTAAATCCCTTATATTAAAAGTCCATAGCAACAAAATGAACCCCACGATCCCGCTCATTTGACCCCAGGACTAAAGACCTTGACTCTCCTCCAAGGGGGGCCCATGAATTTGAGACATAGCTTGCATACCGACTCCATCAAACATATCGATCTCTCCTTCTATGTGGAGGTTCGGAAAGGCACATCGGTTCGTCTGGCCATTGAAAAAATGCAAGTCAGCCACCGCAAGTGTGCCCTGATTGTTGAACACGGCAAGCTGGTCGGCATTTTTACGGCGCACGACATCCCCCGGCGGGTCACCAGCCACCCCGAAGTGTATGATCAGCCCATTGAAAGCATCATGACTCCCGACCCCATGACGCTCGATTCGGAATTGAAAATCATCGAAGCCATCCAGATCATGAACGACAAACCCTACCGTTATATGCCGGTGGTCACAAAGAACAAAGATGTTCTCGGCACATTGACCCACTACGCGATCCTGAAATTCATGACCGACCATTTTCCCCAAGACATTTATAACCTACCCCCAGAACCCGACCAGATTGCCACGTCCAAGGCAGGTGCTTGATGCTATGTTTCGGATACTGAAATCATGCTTAAAGGAGATACAATCCTATGGCCGATACCGAAGTTGAAGCAACGGACGACGCCCAGGAAGTAGCAGAAGTCGAATCCATTGCCATCCGTTTTGCAGGCGACTCCGGTGATGGCAGCCAGCTTATTGGCAAAGAATTCGCTAACACCGCCGCCATTGTCGGCAACGACATCAGCACCCTTCCAGACTATCCCGCCGAAATCCGTGCCCCCGCCGGCACCCTGCCCGGCGTGAGCGGGTTCCAGATCCATATATCCAGCGAAAACATCTTCACCCCCGGCGACGAGCCCCAGGTTCTGGTTGCCCAAAATCCGGCCGCCCTCCGGGTGAATATCGACGACCTGTCCCAGGGCGGTCTGGTCATTGCTAACACCGACAACTTCACCCGGAACAACCTCCGCAAAGCCGGCTATGCAGACAACCCTCTTGAAGACGATTCTCTGAACAACTACCGGGTCATTGCGGTCCCCCTGACCTCGCTGCACAAAGAGGCCATGAAAGACGTCGAAGGGCTCACCAACCGCCAGATCGACATGATGAAAAACTTCTTCGCTCTGGGGGTGTCCTACTGGATCTTCGATCGCCCGCTTGAACCCACCATCCGGATGCTGGAACAAAAGTTCGCCAGCAAGCCCGAAATTATAGAAGGCAATGTCACCACCTTGAAAGCGGGCTATCATTTTGGCGAAATGACCGACCAGTTTCAGATCCGCTACAAAGTGAGTAAAGCGCCGGTCGAACCCGGCACCTATCGTACCGTCACCGGCGCCCAGGCCACTGCCCTGGGCTTTGTGACAGCCGCCCAAAAGGCAGGCAAAACCCTCTTTTATGGCAGCTATCCCATCACACCGGCCAGCGCCCTCCTGGAAGAGCTGGCCGTGCTCAAGCATTTCGACGTCCGCACCTTCCAGGCCGAAGATGAAATCGCGGCCATCGGCTCGGTCATCGGCGCCGCATTCGGGGGCGCCCTGGCGGCCACCGGCACCAGCGGGCCCGGAATCGCGCTCAAGAGCGAAGCCATTAACCTGGCCATCGTCCTGGAGCTCCCGATGGTCATCGCCAATTTCCAGCGGGGCGGCCCCAGCACCGGATTGCCCACCAAGGCCGAACAGTCTGACCTCTTGCAGTGCCTGTTCGGCCGCAACGGCGAAAGCCCCATTCCGATAGTGGCATCCGCCACCCCGGCCGACTGTTTCGATACGTCTATTGAGGCCTTCCGCATCGCCGTTGAATGCATGACCCCGGTCATATTTATGTGCGATGGCTACCAGGTTTTCAGTGCCGAGCCCTGGAAAATTCCCGACCCCAAAGATATCCCGCCCATAAAGGTGGAACACCGAACCGATCCGGAAGGCTTCCAGCCTTATATGCGCGACAGTGAAACCCTGGCGCGTCCCTGGACCCTGCCCGGCACGCCAGGCCTCGAACACCGGATAGGCGGCCTGGGCAAGCAGGACATCACCGGCAATGTATCTTATGACCCCCACGACCATCAGCACATGGTCAACCTGCGGGCCGAAAAAGTTGCCCGAATCGCCGATCGCATTCCCCTGCAGGAAGTGGAAGGCCCCGAATACGGCGAACTCCTTGTGGTGGGTTGGGGCAGCACCTACGGCGCCATTCACTCGGCCGTCCGCAGATCCCAGGTCCTGGGACAGTCTGTGGCAGCGACCCATCTGCGCTATCTCAACCCCTTTCCCAGAAACCTGGGTGAGATTCTATCGCGCTACCAGAAGGTCCTGGTCCCCGAACTGAACATGGGACAGCTGTCCTTCCTCCTGGACGCCAAATACCCCTTAAAAGTCATTTCGTACCCGAAAGTACAAGGGCTGTCCTTCAAAATTTCCGAGATTTCCAGCAAAATCGAGGAAGTCCTGAGCGCCTAGCCCATTTCCCGGAGATCAATCCATGGCCGAAGTAGAATCTGTACCCCTGACCCGGAAAGACTTTGTCTCAGACCAGGAAGTCCGCTGGTGCCCGGGCTGTGGGGACTACGCCATCCTGGCCCAGATGCAGCGGGTGCTGCCCGAACTGGGCATTCCCAAAGAAAAAATCGTCTTCATCTCGGGCATTGGTTGTTCCAGCCGATTCCCCTATTATATGAACACCTACGGCATCCACTCCATCCACGGCCGTGCCCCAACGGTGGCAACCGGCCTTAAAGTGGCAAATCCCGACCTGCACGTCTGGGTCATCACCGGAGACGGAGACGGCCTGTCCATCGGTGGTAACCATCTGCTGCATGTCCTGCGTCGCAACGTGGATTTGAACATCATCCTGTTCAACAACCGGATTTACGGGCTCACCAAGGGTCAGTATTCGCCCACCTCTTTGCCTGGCCAAGTGACCGCGACCTCTCCGATGGGCTCCATCGATTACCCATTCAATGCCACCTCGGTAGCCATCGGGGCCGAAGCCTCCTTTGTTGCCCGGAGTGTGGACAGAAACACCAAGCACATGGCCGAAATCCTGCGCCAGGCCTCCGAGCATAAAGGCACCTCGTTTGTGGAGATCTATCAAAACTGCAATATCTACAACGACGGCGCCTGGGCCGATTTTACCGGGGCCAATGTCAAGGACGATAATACCCTGATGCTGGAACACGGCCAACCCATGATTTTCGGGAAGGACAAGGACAAGGGAATCCGTCTGAACGGGCTGACTCCCGAAGTGGTCACCCTGGGCAACGGCGTCTCCGAATCCGATCTGCTCGTCCACGACAAAAACACCGAACAACCCGCACTGGCCTACCTGCTCAGCCGAATGGAATATCCCGAATTCCCGGTGCCCCTGGGCGTGTTCCGGTCGATCGAACGCCCCACCTATGAAGAGCAGGTAATCGAACAGTGCCAGCAAGCTGTCGAACGAACCGGGAAAGGTGATCTCACCTC
>JAPUJS010000016.1 GCA_027296045.1 bacterium
AGGTCGCGGAGGGCTTCTACGGGATTGGTTTCGGAGGCGTTGATGAGGGCGTCTGCGCCGAGGGTTTTGGCAAGGTCCAGGCGTTCGGGCACGACGTCGACGGCGAGGACCCGGACACCGAGGGCTGCGGCAAAGAGGGTAACGGAGAGGCCGACGGGGCCCTGACCGAATACGGCGAGGGTGTCGGTGGCAGTGAGGGAGAGGCGTTTGAAGGCGTGGAAGGCGGTGCCGGTTCCGCAGGCACAGGCGGCGCCTTCTGCATAGGTGAGCGCATCGGGCAGAGGGATGCAGGTGGAGGCAGGGGCGAGCAGGTAGTCGGCGTGGCCCCCGTTTTCTGAAAAGCCGTAGGTTTTGTGAAACTGGTAGCACATCTGGGTGTAGCCCTGGCGGCACATGGAGCAGGCGCCACAGCCGGTGTAGTGATGCATCATGATGCGATCGCCGATCTGGACTTCGGTGACGCCTTCGCCGATTTCGGCAATGATGCCGCAGGGTTCGTGACCGGCGACTTTGAGGTCGGTAGGATTTCTTTTCTCTGAAGCCCGGTACGATCGGAAGTCGCTGCCGCACAATCCAGAGGCTTTCATGGCAATGACGACTTCTCCGGGTCCGGGCACCGGATCGGGCAGGTCCAGAAATTCGACGGTGTGTTGGCCGGAGAGGACGGCGGCTTTCATGATTGGGCTCCTTTGAAGTAGATCCCTTCGGCGGTTTTGCCAAGGATCCATTCTTTGTCTTCGGATGTGAAGAACGGAATGAGGTCTTTCATGATGAGAAGTTCGTAGAAATTGGCATAGACCAGGCGTTTGGGTCCAAAAGCCTGATAGAGGCGTTCCAGGTAGGGCCAGACGTCGCGGAAGGGAATGGATTCTTTGGACGGATTGTGCAGGGAAGTACGGGCGTAGACGTTGGGATGTTTGGCCAGTCCGCAGAGGGGGTCGATGCCTTCGCTGTCGGGGCGGGTGATGTCGATCATGGCCATGTGATCGATGACAATATGGACGCCGGGAAAGCGCTTGGCCATGTCGGCGACCTGGGGGATCTGTTCGGGGGCCAGGAAGATGTTGAAGACGGCGCCGAGTTCCTGGGCGGTTTCCCAGAGCGGGTAGCAGACGGGATCGTTGAACCAGACGGTGTCCCGGTCGTAGATGGGGCTGAGGCGCATCCCACAAAGGCCGTCTTCCTGAATGGCGCGTTGGAGACGCGAAGGGTTTTCGGGATCGTTTGGGGGGTAGAGGCGGTGGCCGACAAGGAGGCCGATGCCTGCAAGTTTGTCGGGGTAGGTCTGGACGCATTTGGTGGTGTAGTCGTTGTTGCGACCGTAGTAGCAGACATGGGAGATGACGGTTTTGTCGATGCCGTAGGTGTTCATCTGGGAGAGCAAGTGTTCAGCAGAGTATTCGCTTTTAGGCTGGCTGTTGGGACAGCTGGAGATTTCGGGGTCAATCGGATAACGCGGGTTGTGAATGACCCAGGCGTGTTCTGCACCGTTGATGATGGGGGAAGACATGGGGTGTCCTTTTTGTGAGGATGAAATCGTGTTTTGAGGTTTATTGGGGTTGATTGCCCTTAGCGCCTCCGGCGGCCCGATTTTTGAACGACCAAAAACCGGGGGAAAAGTCGCCGCTAGGCGCGGGGCCTCGCGAGGGCACAGCGCAAAATCACGAAGGTGGATGAAAGAGCACTTCTGCCCTACCGGTGAAGGTGGTGTTCTTTACTGTGGTGCTGGACGGACAGTGCGCTGTGTGCAGCGGATGCTTCTCCTTAACGGCTGTTGTTAAGGTGAGGTGATCCGCTTTGGTTGGGGAGATTTGGTTTGGGAAGTAGTGAGGGGCTGTCGCCTTTCTGATTCACTCCCATTCAACGACCAGATAAAAATCACCCTATTGCCCACTCTTTTATCGCCTGAGGCGCATTCCTCCCCTTTTGGAAAAGGGGAGACAGAGGGGATTTTGGGCCGGGTGGTGTGGTTCTGCGTCTTTCTGCGCTTCTTCGTGCCCTTCCGTGATCCTGCCCCCCATTGTAGCGTGATAATGAGATCTTGTAAACGAAAATTGTCGCCCGGGTTCTTCGTTGTCCGGGTTTTTGTTTTGTCGTATCTTGTGACGGACCGATGTTGACCACCCAATTCCGAGAGGCTTGTTATGCAAGTAGAGATCAATCGAAATGCGCTGGATCGGGTGCCGCTGTCGATTATTTTTGACGATTCGACACTGCTGGTGAACCTGAATTATTTTTTTATGCGGGATCGAAATCTGATCGATGGGGAGAACCGGCGGTGGGAGGATGTGCCGATGGTGCATCCGGAATCGTTTACCCGTGAGTTTGCGGAGTTTTGTCTGGAACATGGGGTGAAGGGGAAATACAGTGTGGTCCCGTGTCCGGCGGCGTTGGGGCGGATTGATGAGGGGTTGCCGATGTTCAGCAAGGCGCAACAGGAGAGCTGGTTGAAGATGTGTCGGGAGTTGATTGTGCCCAATTATGATATTACGCCGGAGATGATTACGCATACGTTTGTGGTAGATCTGGAGACGCTCCAGCCGGTGGACCCGAATCTGTGGGAGCAGTATGGGTGGAACCAGTTGCCAATGGATGAGGAAGAGCGGGTGACGGACTATATTGCGCTGGCGTGTCAGATTCTTCACAACGTGGGATTAACGCCCAGTGGGGTGACTTCGCCGGGCGGATTTGGGAATCCGATTGATTTTTTTGCCAGGTGTGCCGATGCGGCCCTGCGTCGGGTGACGGGCAATCCTACGCCGTATTTGTTTAAGCGGATTACGCACGACGGGCCGGTGGAAACGCCTGTGCGGTTTGCGGACCGGGATGCAGGCACGGCGTTTGGAGAAGTGATTGCATGCACGGGCGATCGGACGGGATCGTGGACGGGATATGGAGAGGTGGATGTGAATTATTATATTAGCGAAGATTTACAGGGGGGGCGAATGCCGGCGGTGATCGATTCGGGAGATCCGACGGTGATGCTTTCGCACTGGCAGGGGTTTTACGGATTGCACGACAATGACCGGCGGGGGTTCAACGCGTTTAAGACCGTTGTGCGGCGGTTGAAAGAGCGGGACCCACACGGCGAGCGGACCCGGTGGCGGAAGTGTAGTGAAATTACGACCTATGCGATTGCACGGGAGATGGCAGAGGTGACGGTGGACGGGCAGAGAGTGACGCTGGATTTGCCGGTGCAGGTGCCGGAGTTCACGCTGCGGTTGAAGGATGTGGTGGTCACCGGGGTGACGGTGGATGGAAAACCGCTGGTGCAGGCGCAGTCCCGGGCGGCATTTGAGGATGGGATGTTTTATCGCGAGGGGGATGTCACACTCGTGGCATTCAGCCCGACAGAACGGAAGACGACGGTTGAGGTGGACGTGTGAGAGATTTGTCAGATTTTCACCTTATGCAAACACAGAGGATAGATCCATGAAACTGTGCGATGCGCTGGCTCCGGACAGGATTGAACTCCATCTGTCACATACCGAGAAAGTATCGGTCCTTGAGGAGATGATTGCCCTGATGGGCCGGTCCATTCCGCTTTCGCACTTGAAGGGGAGAAGAGGGGTTACTTGACGCCCCAGCCGTTGTTCGAAAGCCAGGTGCGGGCACGGTCGCGGTGATCGCCCTGGAGCTCGACGACGTCGTTTTGAGCGGTGCCTCCAGTGCCACAGGCTGTTTTGAGGGCTTTTGCCAGGTCTTTCAGGTCGGGCTTGGAAAGCGCCAGATTGCCGATGAGAGTGACGATCTTGCCTTTTCTGCGTTTTTCCAGGTTGATTTTGATGCGGTGCTTTTCGGGCGGGAGTGTCTCTTGTGCGGCCGATTGGGGCGATTCGGCGGGGGTGAAGGACCAGCCTTTCCCGTGGGTGCGTTTGGACATTGGAAATCCTTTCGGTTTGGATTTTCTTAAGAAGATATCACAACCGGTTTATGGAGGCAATACTTTATGGTGAAACTTGGTTCCTGGGAACGCGGATTTTATGTGGAGTCCTGCGAGCGGCCGGATATGCGGGTATTTTTTTGGTTTTACGAGTGGCACATGTTCGAGGCGGTGTGTTCGGGGCAGCATACCGGGGGGCGGTACAATTTTTCCTGGGCGGTGACGGATGAAAAGGCGGTGACGGACGAGGACGGATTCCGGGTGGAGGCGCAGGCGGTGGAAGACGGTGCTGCGTTGTCGCTTACGATTACGAATCGGTCGGGTCACGATTGGCCGGAGATGGCCGGGATCATTCCGTGTTTTAATCCGGGGCCCCAGCATATGCGCACGAAAACGTGGATGGATGAAGATCACACGCGGACGTTTTTTTTGGGATCAGACGGGTTGGAGCGGTTGGAACAGCGGGAGATCCATTTTAACGATCGGCTTCGGCCGGTGGTGGATCCTCTGTCTGAGGATGGAACGTTTGTTTTTTCGCACAAGTGGCCGCCGACAGATCGAAATGCGCAGGGTGGGGTGATTATTCGGGAGGCAGCGGAAGGGAATTGGGTGGCGGGGATTGCCTGGGCAGATTTTTTATCGGCCCAGGGCCACAATCCGTGGTATTGTATGCATCTGAGCGTGTGCGTGGGGCCGCTCAAACGGGGGGAGTCCAAGACGGTGAAGGGGAGGATTTATTTGTTTGAGGGGGATGGGGAGGCGTGTTTGGAAAAATACAAGCGGGATTTTGGATAAGTTTGTTTGGAGCTTAAAAAAGGCGATCTCACACAATGAGATCGCCTTTTTTGTAGGTTTATTGGGAGTGTTTATCCTGCCACTCGCTTGAGGTACACTTCAACGTCGATGTTGAATTTGGTGGGATCCATCACCTTAGCGATTTCGCGTTTTTCTTGGGCATTTTCCTCGGCCAGGTCCACGACAAAGGGGACGAGGCGCGGCTTTTTATAGCGGGTGAGGATGATGGCTACCTTGGGTTTGCGGGTGTTTAAGGGGTTGGGTTCGCAAACGATACCGATTTCTTCGGTATTGAGCTGCACCAGGGTGCCGACGGGGTAGAGGCCCAGGGCTTTGATGAACAGGTCGACGATGTCGCCGCGAAACTCTGTGTCTTTGTTGCCGTAAATGCGGCTTAAGGCAAAGTGCGGGGGCATGGCCGGTTTGTAGACGCGGGCAGAGGTGAGGGCGTCGTAGACGTCGGCCACAGCGGTCATCTGACCGAAGCGGTGGATGGATTCGCCGGTGAGGTTGTGGGGGTAGCCTGTGCCGTTCCACATTTCGTGGTGTTGGGTGGCAATGTACATCATTTCTTCGGTCACGTCCGACATTTCTCTCAGGATCTCTTCGCCGTAGACGGTGTGTTTGCGCATTTCCTGAAGTTCGTGGGGTTCAAACCGGCCGGGTTTGTTGAGGATTTCGAGTGGGACTTTGGTTTTGCCGATGTCGTGGAGGAGCGTGGCGGTGGCCAGCATTTCGCAGGTGGATTGGTCCATGCCGTCGGCAAAGGCGACGGCCAGGACGAGGGTGCAGACGTTGACGCAGTGGGCGGCGGTGTAGGGGTCGTGTTCTTTGATGCGGGTGAGGCCGACCATGGCGTCGACATTTCGGAAGACGCTTTGGGTGATGAGCTTGCCGGCGATTTCCAGTTTCTGCTTGTCCATCACACCGCCCAGGGCCGTGCTTTCCATGACATTTTTGAGGGCGGCGTTGACGGCGGCCTTGGTCTTGCGGGCCATTTTCATTTCTTCTTTGTATTCAACCGTGCGGCCGGGTGCGAGGGCTTTTTTGCGGGGTTCCCGCTGTGTGGGCGGGACGATCACGGGCGCGACCGGCACGCCGCCACCACCCTCTACGTCTTTGCCCTTGGTAGTGTCGATGATGACGTTGGCCAGGCCGGCTGCTTTGAGACGTCGAATCTGATTGGCAGAGGTAATCAGGACGCCTTTGCCCAGAAGGAGGACGTTTTTATTGGATGCGCCTCCTTTGGCACCTTCCTTGACGTCTGCCTCCATGTACATACCGACTTCAAGCTGGTCGATGCCGATGCTTTTCTTCATGGTTCAACGGCCTTTCTGTATCTCCGATACAGAGCGTAAGTCCCGACAAAACGGGTTGATAGCACATTGTCCCCCGACCGTTGCTTCTGAAAATGTAACCACAAGAGAAAAAGATGTCAAGCGGGGCTTGGGGGGGAAGAGAGAAGGCAGCCGCCCCTGGAATAGAGATCGGCTGCCTTCTGGATTGAATCCACTTCTTTTTTACAGGCTTACTTCAACAGCAGCATGCGATGGGTCTGCACGGTGCTGTTGCTGATGAGGCGGTAGAAATAGACGCCTGTGGAGACCGAGTGGCCGAGGGCATCTTTGCCATCCCAGGTGACCTGGTAGGTGCCAAAGTTCTGGCGGCTCTGCACCAGGGCGCGAACCTGCTGACCCAGGGCGTTGTAGATGACCAGAGAGACCTCGCCGGGATGGAGAAGCTGATACGAGATTGTGGTGGCTGGGTTAAACGGGTTGGGGTGGTTGGAGACCTTGCCAAAGGTGTCCATCGCGCTTTGGCTTTCGACCACCGCGGCCCCACCCATAGGCAGTGAGATCGTGTGCA
>JAPUJS010000160.1 GCA_027296045.1 bacterium
CATAGTCCAGGTTTTCCAGTTCTTCCCAGATGATTTCGGCAATCCGGGTGATGTCTTTGCTTGTTTCCATGCGGAAGACTTCTGCCCGAACGCGTTCGAGGGCGCGCTCCGTGTTCAGATTGCGGTTCTGGGTTTCCAGGCGTTGGAAGTCGAAGAAGCGGGTGAACCCGAGGGCCAGGGCCTCGCCGAAAGCTGAAAGGGTTTCGAGGTGTTCCGGGGTGTAGTTTTCGGGACCCTTTTCTCCATGCTCGTGCATTCGCGATACAACCAGACGGCCCCGGGGCATCAGGGTTGCCAGCATGGTGATCGGTCCGGCCTCCTGGTCTTCAGGGATGGCAGGGTCGATCTGCCACAGGCGCCAGACACGCTCAGCATAAGCTTCTTTTTGATCCTGAGAGATGTAACGGATGCCTTCGAAGTCGGTGCTGTTTTCCTCCCATATTCTGAGGGGCACCCGACTGTAGTGGAGGTCGGCATCCGGAGCGATGTCAGCCCCAATGAGGCGGAGGTGTCTGGTTTTCCACAAATGTAATTTAGTCGTGAAAACCCCGTAGAGGTGGACCACATCTTCGCTTTGGTCTCGGACGGAGATCGAGAGGTATTCAAACGGGATGCCGGCCCGGTGCAGTTCTTCCCAGAGCAAGCCCATGACTTTGTGGATGTCGTCACCCGATTGCATGGCCTGGACTTCGGCCCGGACCTGCTGTACGGCCCGATCCCGTTCGGCCTGGAGGAATTCCTGGTACCGCGCATAGCCCGACGAGAGGATTTCTACCAGCCGTTTCAAAAATGCGACTTGCACGTCGGAAAACTGATCGGGGGTTTGTTTGTCGGTGCGCAGCGTGAAGACCCCTTGAGAGAAAGGGATGTGGAGGTAGAAGCGAATGTGATAGGTTTCGGAGGTCAGGCGATCGGTATATCTCTTCCGGTTGCTTTCAACGACGTCCTGGATCTCTTGCTCGCTGAGGATATGGTGCTCCACCGTCCTGTTCTGCCAGGCCGAGATTGCACTTTTGTAACGGGACGGGGCTTCCGAGAGGTGCGTCTGGGCGAGAAACAGGAGCAGATCTTCTCCGATCCGCTGCGCCCTGGACGGGTCGCCCGTTTCGATGACGTGCTGTTCTTCCCAGATGTTATAGGAGGTGAGCCAGTCCTTCTCTTCATTCATGATGAGGAGGGCGTAGGACAGGAAGTCGAACTCCAGTTCCTTCAGCACGTCCCAGATGACTTCGGTCAGCCGCGCAATATCGTCGGCCTCTTTCATGGCCAGGATTTCCTGCATCACGCGTTCGAGTGCGCGAGATTCGCGAGCGGGTTCGTGGATGGTGGAAGTTGCCATGATATCCCTCATTCCTTTTCCAGATTTCTGGAAACAGTGTCGAAGATGGTCTGCATCACCTTGTCGATCTTCTTTCGGATTTGTGTATTGCTGAATCGCAAAACCTGTAGCCCCTGTGATTCCAAATAGGCATCTCGGACTTCGTCTCTTTGCGCGTATTTTTTTAGCCGGTGATGAAACCCGTCGACTTCAATGACGAGTTTTGCTTTTGGGGCGTAGAAATCGACGATGTAGTTGCCAAGCGGTCTCTGGCGGTAGAACTGGACGTCCAGAATTTGCTTTCGCCGGACTTTTGCCCAGAGGCGATTCTCGCATTCGGTCTGGTCGGCTCGCAAGCGGCGGGCGAAGGGTTTGAGTTTTTTGTTGTAGTGAGGGATGGCCCCGCTCCCTTCAAATCCCCCTGTCCCCCTTTGGAAAAGGGGGGACCAATTCTGGGCTTTGGGAGGTTGATGATGGTGTTTGGAGGTGTAGGAGCAGTCTGATCGGTGTTGGGAGGCTGACCCAGTGGTTTTTTCTTCTTCCTGGTTTGGTGGAATTTCCAGACGGTGTTCGGGCATGTCTCCCTCTCCGTCCGGTGGAACCCCCGAATGTTGTCCGGGCAAAGCGGCACCCCACTTCGACCGATGCACCGCCCTCTTTCCCTACACCCCCCCCCGATTCGACCGACCTTCCCCCCTTTTACAATGGGGGGACCGAGGGGGGATTTGTCCCCCTTCACCCCCCCATCACGGGGACCCCCTCACTCCGTTTCCGGATACATCTCCTCTATTAAGTCCGCGTATTTTTCGCACATAAAGCTTCGGCGCACCTTCATGGTGGGGGTGAGTTCGTCGTCTTCGTTGGTGAGTTCCCAGTTGAGGATGCGGAAGTCCTGGATTTGTTCGCGGTCGGACCAGCGGGCGTTGACTTTCTGGACTTCGCCGTTGATGAGGCGGACGATTTCGGGTTTGGAGACCAGGTCGGCGTAGGTGGAGAAGGGAATGTTGTGGGTCTGGGCGTGATGGCTGATGGTTTCTTCGTCGAGTATGATGAGGGTGGTGAGATAGGGGCGGGATTCGCCGATGAGGACGGTGTCGAGGATGTAGTCGCTGGCTTTGAGCATGTTTTCGATGGCCTGGGGGTAGATGTTGCGGCCGGCGGAGGTGATCATCATGTCTTTGGTTCGGCCGGTGAGGGTGAGGTAGTTGTCACCGTCAAATTCGCCCACATCGCCGGAGTGGTACCAGCCGTATTTCAGGGTTTCGGCGGTGAGTTCGGGGTTTTTGAAGTAGCCCTGCATTATGCCGGGGCCTCGGAAGAGGATTTCGCCTTCGGGGCTGATTCGGATTTCGATGCCTGGCACAAGAACGCCGGCCTTGCCGGGGCGGATGTCATTTGCGGGTGTAAAGGTTGTGATGCCGATTTCGGTGGCACCATAGCCTTCGCGGACGGGCAGGCCGATGGCCAGGAAGAATTCCAGGACTTCCGGGGCGATGGGGGCCGCACCGACCCAGGTTTCCCGGACCCGGTGGAGGCCCAGACGTTCGCGCAGTTTGCGGAATACAATTCCGTGTGCCAGGGCCCAGAGCAACCGGAGCCAGATGGGGGGAGAGGTGGCCGTTTTTCGATAGGGGTTGCAGGCATAGCCGATTTTGAGAGCCAGGTGGTAGGCCTGGCGTTTGGTCCAGGTGGCTTCGGCCATGTCGATGCTGATGCGCGATTTAAGCCTTTCCCAGGTGCGAGGGACGCCACCGAAAAAGGTGGGGG
The DNA here is from genome assembly GCA_027296045.1 of bacterium. Lineage (GTDB taxonomy): Bacteria > Latescibacterota > UBA2968 > UBA2968 > UBA2968 > JAPUJS01. The sequence goes on from JAPUJS010000160.1 coordinate 3,086, forward strand.
CCACTTCGACCAGGTCGCTGAATACGGTTTCTGGAGATTCGGCAAAATTTACAATTCCGCCCCGGCGCATGATGTTGATCATGCCCAGGGCTCGTTCTGCTATGTGACACAGGGGCAGATAGCAGAGGATATCATCGTCACCCAGCATGTTGACAAACTCGTCGAGGGGTTGTATCCAGCCCCACAGGCTGTTGTGGGAATGCATGACGCCTTTGGGGTCTCCGGTTGTGCCGGAGGTGTAAAAGAGGATGGCGGTGTCATCGGGATCAATACTATCCAGGCGTTCTTGGAGCCGGTCTGGTTCAACCTGGGCCAGGTCTCGACCGCGCTCAAGGAGATCATCAAAGGTGAGCACCATTGGATCGTCTACATTGCGAAGCCCTTTGGGGTCGATGACGACGATCCAGCGCAGGTCGGGCAGGTCTTGGCGCCTGGACATCGCTTTGTCAAACTGCTCCTGGTCTTCCACAATCCAGATTTTGGCTTCGGCGTGGCGAACGACATAGGAGACCTGTTCGGCCGAGGCGGTGGCGTAGAGACCCACGGAGATGCCGCCAGCCGATTGCGTGCCCAGGTCGGCAAAGAGCCATTCGACGCGATCTTCGGAGAGAATGGCAACTCGTTCCCCTGGTAAGAGGCCCAGGGCCATCAGGCCATAGGCACAGGCGCGAACCCGTTCTCCGTATTCAGACCAGGTGATTTCCTGCCAGATCCCAAAGTCTTTGTGCCGAAGAGCGACCTGATCGCTCTGGCTCTGCACCCGATCCCAAAAGAGCCCAGGAATGGTTTGCGGTGCGTCCCCAGATATCTGATCTGCCGGCTTGCTGGAAGGATGAGCCGTAGTCGTCATTTTAAGTCCCTATAGAAGATGAGTGCTGTTCCTGTGGTCGTTAGCAACAATGCCCCGTGCCAGGTCCCCCCTTTTTCAAAGGGGGACAGGGGGATTTCCACCCCCGCCGTCCTCCAAGGCCATCCCCCTTTGATCTCTCCTCCCCCTCTTTCAATGTCCGCAGGCGCTGAGGCCTTGCACCGGTTGTACCCGGGGCACTACGTGAAGGCCTGCCGCCGGGCCAAATTTCAAAATTCCTCTTCCTATCTCCACCTTTTTTTAACCCGATACGTCTTCGCCTGCGCATAATTCCTTTGTTCGGCATTTTCTGTGACGCCCAGATAGAATTCGCGGACCATGTCGTTGTGCTGGAGTTCTTCGCTGGGACCGGAGAGGACGCCGCGGCCGTTTTCCAGGATGTAAGCGAAGTCGGAAAATTCCAGGGCGAGGTGGGCGTTTTGTTCGACAAGTAAGACGGTGAGGCCTTCGGCGTGGATGGCGTTGAGGATTTCGAAGATTTTTTCGACCAGAACGGGGGCCAGGCCCAGGGAGGGCTCGGCGAGCAGCAAAAGCCTGGGATGGGCCATGAGGGCGCGGCCGATAGCCAGCATTTGTTGTTCACCGCCGGAGAGGGTTTCGGCGCGTTGCTTGCGGCGTTCGGCCAGGATTGGGAAGTGGGTGTAGACGCGGTCTAAGGCACCGCTTTTGGGGTTTTGAAAGCTGCCCATCCAGAGGTTTTCTTCTACGGTGAGGTCGCGGAAGACTTGGCGGCCTTCGGGCACGTGGGTGATGCCCAGGCGCACGATTTCTTCGGGACGCTTGCGGTCGATGCGCTGGTTTTCGAAATAGATTTCGCCTTCTTCGACATTGAGTTCCAGGGCACGGGAGGCGGCCTGGGGAAAGCCGGAGAGGGTTTTGAGCAGGGTGGTTTTGCCGGCACCGTTGGCCCCCAATACGGCCACGGCCTGGCCTTCTTCTACGTGGAGCGAAAAGCCGTGCAGGGCTTTGGTGAGGCCGTAGCTGACTTTGAGGTTATCCACTTGCAGCATGGGCAGTGCTCCCCAGATAGGCGGTGATGACGTCGGGGTGCTGCTGGACGTCTTTGGGTTTGCCGGTGACGATGACGCGCCCCGAGTCGAGGACGCAGACCCGGTCGGAGAGGTCCATGACCAGGCGCATGTCGTGTTCAACCAAAAGGATGGTGACGCCCAGGCCGGCGCGGATTTCGGTGATCCACCAGGCCACTTCTTCGGTTTCTTCGGAGTTCAGGCCGGTGGCCGGTTCGTCCAGGAGCAAGAGGTCGGGGTTTAAGGCGAGGGCCCGGCCGAGTTCGATGCGCTTGCGAGTGCCATAGGGCAGGGTGCCTACGACGTCGTTTCGCACGGCTTCCAGTTCCAGGAAGTCGATGACATCTTCGGCGTCTTTGCGGGCCTGAATTTCGATTTTTCGGGTGCCCGGGGTGAAGATCAGGGATCCGAACAGGCCGGAGCGCATGTGGTTGTGCCGACCCAGCATGATGTTTTGCAAGGTGGTGAGGCCGGAGAAGAGTTCGATGTTTTGAAAGGTGCGGGCAATGCCGATTTTGGAAATGGCGTGCGATTTCAAGCCGGAGATTTCCTGGCCTTTGAAGGTGATGGTCCCGGTGTCCTGCTTGCAGATCCGGC
>JAPUJS010000161.1 GCA_027296045.1 bacterium
GTTACAAAGCGGGATGAAGTCCACCGGGAACACATCGCCCTGGCCCTGCCTGCCCCGCCTGCCTCGGACGATTGGGGCCCTACGGCCGACCTCCTCGCCTATCACCTGGGTGCCTACAGCAACAGCCGGCTCTTCTGGTCCGTCATCCAGGAAGGCCTGGCCGACGAAGCGACCGCCACCTACTATGGGTTCAGCGATACAGGCATTTTTTCTATTTACATCTCCGCTGATCCCCAAAACGTACCCCGCGTACTCGATATCGTCCGCCAGGAAATGGAGGGGCTCAAAGCCGGTGTGGACACCGATTCCCTGAATCGCGCCAAAACCAAACTGGCAACCGCCCTGGTCGCCAGTGGCGAAAACAGCTATTCCCGCTTCTCCCAGATCGTGGGCAACATAAGCACCAACACCTCGTTCAAAACCCTGGAAGAAGAAATGGCCGAAATCGACGCCGTCACCCCAAAAAGCATAGCCGACTACCTGGAAGCCTACCCCCTCGACACAGACCCCGCCCTCGTCGCGCTGGGCCCAATGACATCTCTGGATGGGCTCAATTAAACCTCCCAAAACGATTCTAAAAATGGGGATTATGATAGCAGTATCATAACCCCTTTTCACAACTGGATACTGGTATTTAGTCTTGTTTTGAACTAATTTTCCACACGCGTGGAAAATTAGTTCAGCAAGAATTAAGCATTACAAGCGTCTCAGAAGGGCATCATAGTCTCCGTGCGAACCAATCCAAAACCAGGATACATGATTTCCTTCTCGGAGACCCAATGCTCGGTAGCCAATACCTACACGAACAGCAAAGATCGGCTGACGTGGACTCACTTTCTTAAATTGGAGACTCAGATGATAAGGATCTGAGCGCCACAACGCATAGGCCTGGAAAGCCTGTCTCTGAACTTGAGAAGGAAGCCGATCGAGCCGCCTCCGAAATTCTCTCGTAACACTTGACGTCATTTCTGAGATGGATCGACCGGAAATACGTCATCAAGCGGAACCGTTTCACCTGCAGAAATTTCACCTTTTGCCAGCTCTGCCAGGCGATCCCACTGCTCATCCGTTGTGGCTTCAAAGCGTTTTGTCCAAGACTGATCGTCTTTCAGATCCGCCAAAATACGAGTCGCAATGGCATTTTGTTGATCTGATGGCAGTTTTTGGACTTCCGAGATTGCCTGGTGGAGTAAGTCCGTCATCTTTACAGTCCTTTGATAGGTGTGCTTTTGAAAATATAACTTCAAACTGTACTATTTGCCAGCCGAAATCTTACAAAGCGCGGCCCACGCCCCTTGCCAATGTCGTGGACGGTGAATTGCCAATGAAGCTGGCGCATTAAATGCTGAAATTGCAGATGTAGAGCATCTTCTTCTCGCGTTGGCCAGAGACAAAAATGGTGCTGCGGCCCGATTTTTATGGGAAGCAGGGGTAGGGTACGACGCGATCAAAGAGAAAATCATCACTGAAACGGAAAAATGAAGTAGAACCTTCGAGGAGATTGTTACGATTTTAGGCGGCCAGGACGACCGCCTCTGTTTTTGGGGTAGGCTGGCATTTTCCTATAACGGCTGCGCACTACTGAAGTGGCCGTGAATCAGAGAAGGAATCGGTGCTTTCTACAATCGGTTCCCTCATCACTCACGGCCATTTTGACCGAGCGAAGCGAGGCAGGAGTGCGCTGTTATCAGCTGTCGCTTCGGGGTAGTGCCACTTTCAGCCCTTGAGATCAGGGCAAAAATCCAGCGTGCGCCATAGACAATCTGCTTTTATGCTTTTCAGGTTTTCTGCTTTTTCGGGGGTGGGGAATCTCCAACCTCAATCCTTCAGATCTACTCTCACTTGCTGTTACAAAAGGGCGCACATTGTTGACGCTCTTGGGCTGACTGTTCCACAATTGGGTAATGCCCCGCACTACGGAGCCCCAGAGATGATGCTACTAAACTTTGCTAACTTCCCCTTATTCTGGATCAAATATATAACCGCTGGGATGACCACCGAACCAGTAAAACGTATTAGGGACGGAATGTCAACCTGCCATCCCTGCTTCTGACTCAGTCCCTTATCCAGTTCAATGAAATATTTCAACTCCGTCCGATCAGTCGCTTTGCTGCCTTCCTCCAATAATCTCGACCACAGCCTGGTGATAATTGTCTGAAGTTCTCTTGCTCGCTGTGTCTTGATCTCTTCAACCAGACTTCGTACTGCCGCCGTTGGTATGATCCAGTTAAGCAAGGCTACGACGACAAGGAAGACGAGCCAAAACAACTCAAAGCTCACGACTAAATCTTTATGGGATATCCAATGTGTAGAGAACAGACCAGCATAGGCGATGCCAGACTCAACCATAAGACAGATGCCCCAGTCCGCCACCCCAAAAGGCCTGGCCTGTCCCTCACGGGCGTCCAGTTGGTGGTCTGTCCCACCACCTGATGGGGCTTCCCGTGTTGCGCCATATCTCCTCTTTCACACATGCCGTCGCCACTACCCCGGCGGAACCACTGGGTCAACAATCGCTCACGACCCCAGCGATGGCAGCCTTCCCCAATCTGCGGCCAGGTCGGCTTCCGCATTACACTTTTCGAGGCCTGCTCAGCGTTCACTGCACGTTACGGCCTGCATGATCGCAGATCGCCTATAGCGACCCTTTACACCGGAGGCTTCAGCAGCTTCGTTGCCTCCACCACTGCTCCGATTGCTACCGGCTGGAGCGATAATTGCCGGATGGGATTTGCACCCACTGAAGATACGCGCCTTATCACGGCGCACCGTAGACACAGTGTTTTGCATTGTGCCGCTTTCCAATCACTCCATCCCATCACGGGGGCACGTTCACTTTCCAGGTTTTCCTGTCTTTTCCCCAAAAGAAAATAACACACCATCTGCCATCTGCCAACCCAAAGTGAGAACCACTCACAGCCACAGCGCACGGTTCCGTCCAAGCACCCAGTTTGGCAACACCAACAGGGCAGAAAGGCCATTGTGGCTTCGAACATCCACAAGGGCAATTTGCGCTGTGGCTCAGGCCCCACGCCGAGTGGCGACTTTTGGTTCCGTTTCGTCGGTGAAAAGGAACTCGCCGAAGGCAGGGAAGAAAGACAATGTTGGAGGAGGTTCAAAAAGGTAATTGAGGAATAAAATGAGGGGTGGTATCAGGTTGAGCGAAGCTCTAGGGATGGGCTTGGGAGGTGAAATCAGGGTTGGAAGTGGGGAATCGGATGGGTTTGGAGGGTAAATGTCTTTGCCCCCTTTTGAATTTTTGATCACTACAAAGCGGCATTTTGCAAAACTCTTTTTATTCTCAGTACTCTGAAGTAATTCCTGTGCGTACTCAGAATAGAGGTTCATTCTGGGTATTTATTCGGAGTACGGAGAATAACGGCTTTTAGAGACACTTTTTTATCCTGAACTTGGGGCCGCCTTCGTTCAAACGGGTTCAATCTGCACAAGCGGATAAGGCGTCAACACGGCCTCCACCTCCTGCGTCTTTTCGAAAAAGGAAAGCACGCGCAACAACACCGCGTCTACCACCGCATCTGGACACGAAGCCCCACAGGTCAAAGCCACATTCACAGGCTCTTGCTCGGGCAACCACCCCTCGGTGACAACCTCACGTCGTGTTTCCAGGTCAAAATGCTGGATGCGTTCTGGAGAAACAATCTCATCTGCGTTTTTGACAAAATAAGTCGGCATCGCCTCCTGGCAGAGTTCCACAATATGAGATGTATTGGAAGAATTATATCCCCCCACAACCAGGGCAAGGTCTGCGCCTCGTTCAATCAACGCATAGGTCGCATTCTGGTTTTCATTGGTTGCATAACACAGGGTATCCGACGTGTCGGCAAAATGATCTTCCAGCGCATCCTCCCCATACCGATCTGCAAATGCCTTGCGCAATACTTGCGTGATTTCCCGTGTCTCCGATGCCAGCATCGTTGTCTGGTTGACCACACCAATACGTTTCAAATGGCTATCTGGATCAAATCCTTCGGAACACGTATTGCCAAATACATCAAAAAACGCGGTGCGGTCCAACTTGCCTCGAATCATATCCCCCAGCAATTTCGCCTCTTCCAAATTGAGTATGACAACGGAGTTGGCATTCCGCACACTGTGTGAAAATGTCGCCCGCGTTTCTTCATGGGTCGCCTTGCCATGAATCACGACCGTATAATCCGATCCCCCCAGTTCCGCACTTCGCTTCCACACCTTCTCCACAAACGGACAGGTGGTATTGTAGGTATACGGATCGATTCCCCTACCATCCAGCTCTTCCTGAATCTCCAGCGTGGTCCCAAAAGCGGGCACCACCACAATATCTTCGGAACGCAGCGATTCCCAGGGTACCAGTTGGCTGCCTTCGGGCGTAAAAATAAACCGAACGCCCCGGTCTTGCAGATCCCGATTGACGTTCGGATTGTGAATCATCTCCGACAAAAAAAATATCCGCCTGCCTGCACATTCCTCCAACGTCCTGTAGGCAATCTCAATTGCATTTTCCACCCCAAAGCAGAATCCCAGATGACGGGCCAGAAAAAACCGCACCGGCCCAAAGTCCAGCACCGCCGGCTGAAGATCCCGCTTCTTGGAGTCCATCAGTTGACGGGCCTTTTTCACCCGTGAAATAATCGAACTTTTATAAAACGTCGGAATGTCAAATTGACGCGCCATAGAAACCCCATTCGATCGTACAGTAAAGGTTATTCCACAAAAGGAAGGTTCACCGACACACCAGCCCCACCCCAAGCTGGACGCCATGCGACCGGGTCGCTTCCATCCTCTCGTCACACCCTGCAAGCGTAGGGGCCATCGGTTTTTCCGAACACAATCATATAGTACTTGCCATGGAAAGGTGTGTCAACCCTTTTTGCCCCAAAGCCCGGCATTATGTA
>JAPUJS010000162.1 GCA_027296045.1 bacterium
GCGCCACCGTTCGACGCCTCACCCCCTGGAACCCCGGTCCGACCCTGTTTCGAACCGTCCACCAGGCATTTGGCGGATCGCTCCGGCTGTGCTGTAGCGGCGCAGCGCCCCTGCCTCTGGAAATCCTGCATGGTCTGGAAAAGCTGGGCTTCAACGTCACCGAAGCCTACGGACTCACCGAAGCTTCGGGCGTCTCAACCGTCAATTCCGTCAGCCGTCGCCGTGCGGGCACCGTTGGCCCCCCGATTTCCCAAACTGAGGTTCGCATTGCCAATCCCACGCCCTCGTCAGGCGAAGGGGAAATCTGCATCCGCGGCCCCGTCCTGATGCGCGGTTATTTCCGCGACAAAGCCACCACCTCGCAGGTCATCCGGGACGGATGGTTGCACACCGGCGACCTGGGCCGGATGGACCGGTATGGATATCTTACCGTTACCGGACGCCTGAAAGAACTGATTGTCACCTCGGGCGGCAAAAACGTATCACCTCCGGATGTGGAACGCCGCTACAGCGACCTTCCCGGCGTGGCGGAACTGGCCGTCTTCGGTTTGCCCGCAAAAGAAGGCTATGGCGAAGAGGTCCACGCAGCCGTCGTACTCGACCCGAACGCAGACCCGGCATCCTTGCAGCAAGCCGTGGAAACCGCCGTTCAGGAACGCGCTTCGCAGATCCCTGCTTACATGCGCATCCAGCGCATCCACATTCTCTCAGAAATGCCCAAAACCACCACCCTCAAAGTCAAACGCGGCAAACTCAAACAGCTCGCAATCGCACCCGATACCGCCGAAAAGAGCAACAGCCTCGGTGCCCCCTCCAGCGCACCGCAGGACGAACGGACCCAACAGGTCTTAACCGTGGTCCGGGAGGCCATGCGCCAGACCGATGACACCCGTCGGGTGACACTGGATGCGACCCTCCAGTTCGAACTCGGTATCGACTCACTGGGGCTCATCGAACTGGCCGCCCGCGTAGAAAGCGCCCTCGGAGTGCGCCTGGACGAACGCCGCTTGCCCGCCCTGTATACCGTGGCCGACCTGGTTCAAGCCGTCAAATCCGCCCCGGATCTCAAAAACACATCCGAACCCCTGCAGGAAAACGGTCGCTCCGAACCCATATTGCCGCCCCGGGGGCTGCTCGCCCGAATGTTACTTCGTGCTTTCGGTCTCCTCTCGCGCGGCCTGTGGAAATTTGACGTCCGCGGCCTGGAACACATCCCCGAACAGGGCCCCTTTATCCTTTGTCCCAATCACGAATCCGGCTTCGACATCTTTCTGGTTGCCTCCTGTCTGCGACCTGCCTTCCAGCGTACTCTCTGCTGTTTTGCCAAGCGGGAACACTTTGAGCACTTTGGTACCCGGCTGCTTGCCCGGCTGGCCTGCGCCATTCCCACAGACCGAGACGGAGACATCCTGCCCGCACTTCGATCCGCTGCAAAGGTCCTGGCCGAAGGCCGCCCCCTGCTCATCCATCCCGAAGGCACCCGAACCCGAACCGGACAGCTTGGATCGTTTCGTAGAGGCGCCGCCCGCCTGGCCCTCGAAACCGAAGCGCCGCTCGTGCCAGTGTGCATCGTTGGTGCTTATGCCATCTTTCCGATACATCGACCCTTGCCCCGTTTTTTCAACTGGCGCAGAAGGCAACGCCATAGGCTCAGCGTGATCTTTGGGCCGCCCATTTATCCCAACAACGGCAACCAGACCAATATCACAGAAAGAGGTCTGACCGAACACCTGCGCCGGGCTGTGCAAACCCTTGGAGACTGAAAAACAAAAATCACAATGGAAAAAATCGCAATCATCGGCGCTTCCTGTCTCTTCCCGGGCGCCGAAACCCTCGAACAATTCTGGAATAACCTGATCGGTGGCGTGGCATCCACTTCCGAGGCAACCGCCGAGCAAATGGGCGTGGATCCAAAAGTCTTCTACCACCCCGAAAAGGGCCAAACGGACAAATATTATTGCATGCGGGGCGGCTTTGTCCGGGGCTTCCAATTTGACCCCACCGGATTTACACTGCCCGCTGACTCCCTAAAGAGCCTGGACGACGTCTTCAAATGGTCCCTCCACGTCTCCAGAGAGGCCCTGAAAGACAGCGGCTACCTCAACCGGTCCGACGCCCTGTCCAGATGCGGCATTGTGCTGGGCAACCTCTCCTTTCCCACAAAGCGCACCCGACGGTACTTCGGCAACCTCTACCGTCAGGCCCTGAATCCCGCGCTCCGCACGCTCTTGAATAATGACCACTTTGAACTCGAAGCCCTGCCTGGAGATGGCGGCGTGCCCCAAAATGCTCTGATTTCCGGTTACCCCGCCTCCATCGTCGCACAGGCCCTCTGCCTGGGAGAACCCACCTTCGCCTTAGATGCCGCCTGCGCCTCCTCCCTCTACGCCGTGGACCTGGCAAGCCGCTACCTCCGGTTGCACAGAGCAGATCTGATGCTGGCAGGTGCCGTCAGTTGCGCGGACCCCCTCTTCATCCACCAGGGCTTTTCCATCTTCCATGCCTATCCGGAAAACGGACAGAGCCGTCCCTTAGACAAAGCTTCCGAAGGCCTTATCGCCGCAGAAGGCGCCGGCATGTTTGTCCTCAAGCGTTATAGCGACGCCCGCCGCGACGGTGACCACATCTACGCCGTCATCCAGGGCGCAGGTTTATCCAATGACGGCAAAGGCAAATCCGTACTGAACCCCAACCCCCGGGGCCAGGTCCTGGCCTTTGAGCGGGCCTACGCCGAAATCGATCCGGCAACCGTGGATTATGTAGAATGCCACGCCACCGGCACCCCCGTGGGAGATCCTGCCGAACTGGACGCCATGGCAACTTTCTGGCCCTCCCAACAGTTGCCCCGAATCGGCTCCGTCAAATCCAACCTGGGTCATATGCTCTCCGCCGCCGGAATGGCGAGCATGCTCAAAGTCATCCTGGGTATGGAACGAGGTCAAATTCCGCCCACCATCCACATCACAGACCCACAGCAATCGGGAAACGGCGTCTTCGGCCCGGATCACATTGTCACCACCCCCACACCCTGGCCGGACAGGGTGGGTGTCCGGCGGGCGGGCGTGAGCACCTTCGGTTTTGGAGGCACCAACGCCCACATCATCCTCCAGCAGGACACCGACTCGTCCACACCGCCTGCCCAGACGTCCGCACAGCCCGAACCATCCCCTGCAATCGCCATGGTGGGAATGGATGCCGTTTTCGGCGGCTGTAAAGACCTGGAAGCCTTCGGGCACAGCGTCTACCAGGGCCTCCAGCACATCGGCCCACTACCTTCACAGCGGTGGAAAGGCATCGAAGAAAACGAGCAACTCCTGAAAGCCTTCGGTTTTGAAAATGGAAAAGCGCCTGAAGGCGCTTATATCCAAAACCTGGACATCGACTTTCTCAACATCAAAACCCCGCCCGGCGAAACCGACCAGCTCATTCCCCAACAACTCCTGATGCTCCATACGGCCGACCGCGCTGTGAGGGACGCCGGCCTGGAACCTGGGGGCAAGGTCGGGGTCATTGTAGCAATGAGCGCCGAACTGGCCATTCACGCCTACCTGGGCCGATGCGACCTCACATGGCAGATCAGGGCAGGACTGGCCAGAGCGGGCATCTCCCTTTCTCCCGAACAGATTGCCGAATTGGAAACCATCGCCAAAGACAGTCTGCACAATCGTGCTCAGGTCAACCAGTACACCAGCTTCATCGGCAATATTATGGCCGGCCGGATCGCCGCCCTGTGGGATTTTTCAGGTCCCGCCTTCACCCTGTCCGCCGGTGAAACCGCCGTACCCAGAGCACTGGAAATTGCCCAGATGCTCCTGGCCGACGGAGAGGTAGACGCGATGGTCGTGGGCGCGGTAGACCTGGCCGGTGGCCCCGAACACGTTCTGGTTCGCAACCTGCTCTCGCCCTCCAACACGGGCAAACACACCCTGAGTTATGACCGAGACGTCAACGGCTGGACGGTGGGCGAAGGCGCCGGAGCCGTAGTCCTGAAACGCCTCGATACAGCTCAAAAAGATCAGGATCGCATCTATGCCGCCATCCAAGCGCTAAGCTGTACACGGTCCGCCTCCCCCGGAGAGGGTGTCCTCCAGGCTTGTCAGCAGGCGCTCGACCTGGCGGGACTCACACCGGCGGACATCGGTTATCTGGAAGTTTCCGGAAGCGGAATGGAGCAGGAGGATCGTGCCGAAGTTGATGGCCTCACCCAGACTTACGGTTCGCACACCCAAAACTGCGCCCTCGGCAGCATCAAAGCCAATATCGGCCACACCTTCTCCGCCTCGGGAATGGCGGGCCTCATCAAAACAGCCCTCTGCCTCCATCACCGGTACTTGCCCGGCGTCCCCGGCTGGTCTGCCCCCAAAACCTTCTGGCAAAACAGCCCCTTTTACGTACCCACCCAATCCCGTCCCTGGTTCACCGATACAGCCACGCCCAAACGAACGGCCGCCATCAACATCCTGGGCATAGACGGCGACTCCGCGCATATCATTTTGTCCGAAGCCCCAGAACGTACCCAACCCGCTTCCACACGTTCACTGCGGCCCCCGTTCCACTTGTTCCCCATCTTCGGACAAACACAAAGAGACCTGTTGGATCAGCTCGACAGGTTGGAACAAACCCTCCGGACCGGCTCGGACCTTCCAGACATTGCCAACCGCTATTTCCAAGAGTACGAGAAAAACGCGCCCTTTGCTCTGGGCCTGGTCGGAGGCGCTCCTGACGATCTGCGTCCAGAAATTCGGGCCGCCCGGGATGGGATTGTCCGTGCCTTTGAAACGGGTAAAACCTGGGCATCGCCCCTGGGCAGCTATTTTACCGCCGACCCGCTGGGCAAAAAAGGCAAAATCGCCTTCGTCTACCCCGGTTCCGCCAACACCTACGTGGGCATGGGGCGGGACATCTGGCAACTCTTTCCCAGGGCCTTCGACGGCGTCTCTCAAATGTCCGCCCAAATCGGCGAGCGCATGTGTGAACACCTGCTCTACCCCAGAAGCCTGGAAGCATTAACTCCCGACCGGATCAAACAATACGAAACCAAACTGGCCGAAGACGCAGTGGTCATGTTCCAGACCGGCGTCGGATTTGCCGCCCTGAACACACGGGTCATCCGGGACGACTTTCAGGTACAGCCCCACATTGCATTTGGTTATAGCCTGGGAGAATCCAGCATGCTCTTTGCCCTGGGCGTCTGGCAGGATCCCGACATCATTTCCGAAGCCATGGCAACTTCGCCCATTTTCCGGGAACAACTGTTTGGTCCCAAAACAGTCTTGCATGAAGCCTGGAACCTTTCGTCGGCATCCAACAACGGTGCATTCTGGAGCACCTATGCGCTCCGGGCAAAAGTAGCCGATGTGACGGCCTGTCTAAAAGACGAATCCCGCGTCTACCTCACCATGATCAACACCCCCGAAGAAATCATCATCGCCGGAGACACCGCGGGCTGCGAACGCGCCATCCGACAACTTGAATGCGCCGCCTTCCGCCTGCCCTTCAACGGCGTGCTCCATTGCAATGCCGTAGATGTCATCTACGATGCATTTGTCGAATTGCACACTCTGCCCGTCCACGACGTGCCGAATATCGACTTCTACTCCGCCGTCGATTGCGCCCCCATCCGACTCGATACCCCATCGCTGGCCCACAACATCGGAAAAACCGTCAGCAACCGCGTCGACTTCCCCCGAATCGTCAACCAGGTCTACCAGGACAATGCCCGCATCTTCATCGACCTGGGCCCCCGGGGCACCGCCGCCGCCTGGATCGACCGCATCCTCCGGGACCGGCCACACCTTGCCGTGGCTGTAGATCGAAAGGGCAAAGGTAGCTTCACCTCTTTTGTGACAAGCCTGGCAAAATTGCTCAGCCACCGTGTCCCTTTAGACCTCTCTCCGCTCTATGAGCCGTCCACTGTCGAAACCCAAAAGCAGAAATCCCTGATCAAAACCATCACACTCGGCGGAGCGCGGATCGACAAGGCCATCCTCTCCGCAAAGAACAGACTGAAGCCCACACCGGTCTGGCAAGCCCTCCACAAAGCAGATCCGAGCATCCCACCTGTACCCACAACTCTCCCGCAGGCCGGGTTGCGCCAGGTATCTATCCATCCTGCATTAAACGCCGTCCTGGATGAAACGCTTACCCAAACACGCGCCTCCCTCAGCCGGAGCCACGCCGCATTTCTCTCCCTCCGGACCGAGTCTCTCCGCCGACAAGCTGAAATGATCCAGCTTCAAACAGACGCATTTGCCCAGTTGGCGAATAGCGTGTCCCCACCGTCCGGCCATCCCGTCATCTGGGACAAAGCCGACCTGCTGGAATTTGCCCAGGGCAACATCGCCAATGTCTTCGGACCCGCTTATGACATCATCGACACCTATTCCAGACGTGTTCGCCTGCCCACTCCGCCTTATCTACTTGTCAGCCGGATCACCCACCTGCATGGGGAGCGAGGAGTATTCAAATCGAGCGCCATCACCACCGAATACGACATCCCGCAAAACGCCTGGTACACCGTAGACGGCCAGATCCCCTGGGCCGTAGCCGTCGAATCCGGCCAGTGCGACCTGTTGCTGGTCAGCTATCTGGGCATCGACTTTGAATGCAAAAGCGAGCGCATCTACCGCCTCCTGGACTGCACCCTCACCTTCCTGGACGACCTGCCCCGGGAAGGAGAAACCCTGCGCTACGATATCCGCATCAACTCCTTCTCCAGAAGCGGAGACAGCCTGCTCTTTTTCTTCTCCTATGAATGCTTTGTAAAAGACCGAATGGTTCTGAAAATGGACGGCGGCTGCGCCGGGTTCTTCTCCGACGAAGAACTGGCCCAGGGCAAAGGTGTCATCTTCACGGAAACCGAACAGGCTGAAAAGCGCACCCTTCAAAAACAAACCTTTGACGCGCCGCTCTCCTGTCCAAAAACCGCCTTCAACCGGGAGGACCTGCTTCACCTCACCCGGGGCGACCTGGCCACCTGCTTCGGCAAAGGATACGATCAAAACGATCGCAATCGCTCCCTCAAGCTGCCGCCCGAAGCCATGCTCATGGTAGATCGCCTCGCCTCGGTCGATCCTCAGGGCGGCCCCCGGGGCCTGGGCCTCATCATCGCCGAAAAAGACCTGGCACCGGACCATTGGTACTTTCCCTGCCACTTCAAAGACGACCAGGTGCTGGCCGGATCGCTCATCGGCGAAGCCTGCGCCCAGGTCATGCAATTCTACCTGCTCTATCTGGGCCTGCAAACCCACACCGAGGATGCCCGGTTCCAGCCCATTCCCAACCTGCCCCAGGTCGTGCGCTGTCGCGGGCAGGTCATCCCTACAGACACCCTGCTCACCTACCGGATGGAAATCACCAAAATCGGCCTGGCGCCCAAACCCTATGCTGTCGCAGATGTGGAAGTCATCCTGGACGGCAAAACCGTGGTCCACTTCAAAGATCTGGGCGTGCAACTATCCGAAAAACAGGAGTCGAGTTCTCAGCCCGCCAACCAGATCACCCACAAACCCGCCCTGTTCAACGAAAACCACATCCGGGAATTCGCCACCGGTTCTATCCCAAAATGTTTTGGACCCGAATACCAGATCTACGAAACCCGGCGGGCGCCCCGCACCCCCAACGGCGACCTGCAGCTCATCAGCCGAGTCCTGGAGGTCCACGGCCAACGAGGAGAATTCAGCCCCGATTCTCACCTGATTGCCGAATACGACGTACCTTCAGACCCCTGGTTCTACCGCCAGAACCCCTACCCGGCGCTGCCATATTCTATCGCCATGGAAATCGCACTCCAGCCCTGTGGCTTCCTGTCCGCCTACCTCGGGTCCACCCTGCCCTATCCGGAAGTGGACTTCTACTTCCGCAACCTGGACGG
>JAPUJS010000163.1 GCA_027296045.1 bacterium
CGATGTCGATGCCTTCGATGCGGGAGTCGGTCCAGGTGAAATATCGGTCGATGACTCGGGTGCTGATGCCGACGGCTTCAAAAATCTGGGCACCGCGATAGGATTTGATGGTTGAAATGCCCATTTTGGACATCACTTTGATCACGCCTTTGGTGGCCGACTTGATGTATCCTTTGACGGCGTCGCGGTATTCGATATCGGTGAGCTGGCCTTCCTGGATCATATCGGCCAGGGATTCGAAGGCCATATAGGGGTTGATGGCCTGCGCCCCGTAGCCCACCAGCAGGCAGAAGTGATGCACTTCGCGGATTTCGCCGGATTCGAGGGCGATGCCGACTTTTGTGCGGGTGCCTTCTCGGATGAGGTGGTGGTGCAGGCCTGATATTGCCAGGAGAGCAGGAATGGGTGCATTGTCTTTGTCCACCCCTCGGTCGGAGAGGATGAGAATGGTATATCCACCTTCAATGGCCCGATCGGCTGCTGTAAACAGGTTGTTCATCGCCGGCTCAAGACCTGCTTCTTTGTCTGCGGCGGGGAAGAGAATCGGCAGGGTTTTGGCTTTCAATCCGGGCCGATCGACTTGCCGGAGTTGCTCGAACTCTTGGTCTGAAAGGATGGGTGTGTTGAGTTGAATTTGACGGCAGCTTTTGGGTTCGGGATGGAGCAGATTGCGCTCTGGACCGATGGTTGTTTCGGAAGAGGTGATGACCTCTTCTTTGAGCGGATCCAGGGGCGGGTTGGTGACCTGGGCGAAGAGCTGTTTGAAATAGTTGTAGAGCAGTTGCGGTTTGTCGGACAAAACGGCCAGCGGGGCGTCGTTGCCCATCGAGCCTACCGGGTCGCGGCCGATTTTGGACATCGGGCCGATGAAGATGCGGAGGTCTTCGAAGGTCACGCCGAATGCCTGTTGCCGTTGCAAGATGGCTTCGTGGTCTTTGGGCGGTTCTTTGAGTTCGACAGCCGGCAGGTCTTCCAGGGAGACCATATAGGTGTCGAGCCATTCCTTGTAGGGGTGTTCGGCCACGATGCGGGCCTTGGCCTCGTCGTTGGAGATGATGCGGCCTTCCTCGGTGTCGATCAACAAGATGCGCCCCGGTTGCAGACGGCCTTTGAAGGCAACCCGTTCGGGGGGGATGTCGATCACGCCGGTTTCGGAGGCCAGCACCATGATGTCGTCTTTGGTGATATAGTAGCGGGAGGGACGGAATCCGTTTCGGTCGAGACTGGCTGCAACCAGGGACCCGTCTGTGAAGGCGATGGAGGCCGGGCCGTCCCAGGGCTCCATCAGACAGGAGTGGTATTCGTAAAAGGCACGTCTGTCCGGGTCCATACTTTCGTGATTTTCCCACGGTTCGGGGATCATCATCATGGCCGCGTGGGGCAAGGAGCGTCCGGAAAGCGACAAAAATTCGAGGCAGTTGTCAAATACGGCGGAATCGGAGCCGTCTTCGTCCAGGATGGGAAAAATCTTGGGCAAATCATCGCCAAACAGTTCGGAGGCCAGCATGGCCTGTCGGGTTTTCATCCAGTTCTGATTGCCGCGTACCGTATTGATCTCGCCGTTGTGGATCATATATCGGTAAGGGTGCGATCGTTCCCAGGAGGGAAAGGTATTGGTGGAGAACCGGGAGTGGAACAGGGCGATGGCCGTTTCCATCAGGGGGTCGTCCAGGTCGGGATAGAACTCTTTGACCTGCATTGGGGTGAGCATGCCTTTGTAGACAATGGTGCGGCTGGACAGGCTGGGAATGTAGAAGTTGGGGTCTATGCCGTTGTAGCGAATGGCATTGGAAATGCGTTTGCGAATGATGTAGAGCTTGCGCTCGAAGGCCATCTGGTCTTGCAAATCCGGACTGCGTCCGATAAAGATTTGCCAGATCACAGGCTCGCTTCCCCGAGAGGTCGGGCCCAGGTAGAAATTGTCGGTGGGCACCTTGCGCCAACCCAGCACGGTCTGGCCTTCTTCCTGGACGATGGCTTCGAATCTTTGCTGGCACTGGTGGCGCAAGTCTCGATCTTCGGTATCGGTGAAAAAGACCATGCCGACGCCGTAGTGGCCGGGTTCGGGCAAGGAGATGCCCAGGCCATCGCAGGCGTGGCTCAAGAACTTGTGGGGAACCTGGATGAGCATACCGGCCCCATCGCCGGTGTTGTCTTCGCAGCCGCGGGCCCCCCGGTGGTCCAGACAAACCAGGGCGTCGAGAGACAATCGCACGATTTTGTTGGATTGTTCTCCATGGATATGGACCACAAAGCCGATGCCGCAGGCTTCGCGTTCATAGGCGGGGTTGTAAAGCCCTTTTTTGGGAGGATATCCGAACCGTTTGACCATAGCTACCTCGTATCAGGAGACGATATGAAAATGCCAGGACCAAATCGGGTCCTGGCATTTTGTTCCTGGACGCCTTCTGAATGAATCAGGGGGCGGAAAAACCAAATGCTTCGTAATTGATGTCGATAAATTTTGACCACTCTTCGGGCGTATCTTCTTCTGCAAAAATCGCCTCGACCGGACATTCGGGCTCGCAGGCACCGCAATCGATGCATTCTTCTGGATGGATATAGAGCATCTTCAGCTGCTCTCCTTCTGGCAGGTTTGTGGCTTCTGGTTCATAGATACAGTCCACCGGACAGACCTCCACACAGGCCCTGTCCATCACATCCAAGCATGGCTCGGCGATAATATAAGTCATCTTCAAAACCCCTTTCCGAAACATATTTTCCCGTTTTTACACCGACCGGAACCGGCATTTTCACATCGCCAAATATAAAAGTTTTGGGGGGTTTGTCAAGGGCTAAAAGTAGAAAATACAGGGATTAGGACCCCGGTATTTCGCTTCGTTTTCGAACGGAATGAAAAGTTAAGCATAAACGCGGATTGAAAAATGAAGTATCTATATATTTTCCAGCAAATTATTGATTTTCCAATCCCCTTCAGCCTGGATGTTCAAGGTGAATAGACGCTTGGGGTCCGAATCGTGTTCCAGGGTGATATTTGCCCCTGCATAAAGGGTA
>JAPUJS010000164.1 GCA_027296045.1 bacterium
GCCGAACCACTCCAGAATACGAACAGGTTTTCAACCAGATGGTCAACCTCTGGACCGACTTCCCCGCCATCAAACCCTACGCCTTCGATCCGGCCCTGGCGGAATCTGCCAGAAGATTATCCCAGAGTAAACACGTTCGTATTTACCATGACCACGCCATGGTCAAACCCCCGGGCCAGGAAAGCCGCCAGACCAACTGGCATCAAGACGCCCCCTACTGGCCCATGGACCCGGTAGGATCCCTCTCGGCCTGGATCGCTGTTGACAATGTCACCATAGAAAATGGCTGCCTTCACTTTGTGCCCGGCTCCCATAAATTTGGCAAACAAGAAGGCATCCAGTTGGCAGAAGAAGGCGACAGCATTGTCGACAAAATGAAGGAACGAGGACACGAAGTGCCCGAACCAATCTCGGTCGAAATGCCGGCCGGAGGAGTCACCTTCCACCACGGCTGCAATTTCCACTTTGCCGGCCCCAACCGCACCGATCAACCGCGCCGGGCCTTCGCCATAATCTACATCCCGGATTACGTCACCTTCACCGGACGAAGAGACGCGGCAGGTGCTGCCGAAGAGATGACCGCAGGGGGTCCCTGGGACCATCCGGTACATCCGATCTTAGCAGAAGGATAAAGCCTCTTTCTCATCCCTTCGTTCCAGGTTTTCTACAGCCCCAACTCGAAACATAGAACCCAAAACGCGGAACAAAAACCTATGCCACCACGACAAACCGTTGGCCTCCTTCTCGGCTTTGGCCTGTTTCTCCTTATGCTCGCACTTCCCACGCCTGACGGGCTCAACCCGGTTGCCATGCGGGCCGGAGCCGTCACGCTCTTGATGGCCGTCTGGTGGATGACCGAAGCCCTGCCGATTTTTGCAACCGCACTGGTTCCGATGGTCCTCTTCCCGCTCCTGGGCATCCTCGATGCCGCAACCACAGCCACAAATTACGGCCACAACTACGTGCTCATGCTTCTGGGCGGTTTCTTTATTGCCAAAGCCATTGAAGTCCACAACCTCCACCGCCGCATCGCCCTGGTTCTCATTACACGGATCGGCACCAGCCGACGGCGCATTATTCTCAGCTTTATGATCGCCACAGCATTCCTTTCCATGTGGATCGCCAATGTGGCTGTCACCTTGCTGATGCTCCCCATCGGTATCGCCATCATTGCCCGAGAGCAAGAAGCCCACGAAAATCAGAACAGCAAGTTTGGTCTCACGCTCATGCTTGCCATCGCCCACGCAGCCAGCATCGGCGGCACTGGATCTCTCATCGGAACACCGCCCAACATGGTCTTTGTCGGGATGGTCCAAACAATGTATCCCAACGCTCCTGAAATCAGCTTCTTCGAGTGGATGATCATCGGCATCCCCCTCGTCCTCATCTTTTTGCCCATTATGTGGGCTTTCCTGGTTCGCTTTCACCGAATCGAAGGCACCTTTTTGGGAAGCGACGAAGTGATCCAGACAGAGCTCGATGCCCTGGGCAGCATGTCATCGGCAGAAAAACGGGTGCTGACCATCTTCATCTTCACCGCCCTTGGCTGGATTTTTCGCAAAGACTTTCACTTGGGTGCCCTCACCTTTCCCGGTTGGTCCTCCCTGTTGGGTGTTCAAGACCTGGTCCACGACTCCACGGTTGCCCTGCTCTCCGCACTCCTCATGTTTCTCATCTCCACCGGCGATGGGTCCAAAAATCGCCTGCTCACCTGGAAAGCAGCCGAAACGGTGCCCTGGGGCGTCGTCCTGATTGTGGGCGGCGGCTACTGCATCGCCAAAGGCTTCACCCAGACGGGTCTGGCGCCCTGGATTGGTCACGAACTTGCTTTTATCAGCGCGTTGCCCATTTTCCTGGTCGTCCTCCTGGTCGTCCTCTTCATGACCTTTATCACCGAAATCAATTCCAATACCGCCACAGCCAATATCTTCCTACCCATTCTGGCCACCATGGCCCTGGCTGGAAAGGTCCATCCCTTCCTGCTCATGATCCCCGGCACCTTCGCCTGCTCCTGTGCCTTTATGCTGCCTTCCGGCACCGGCCCCAATGCAGTCATCTTCGGAAGCGGCCAGGTCACCATCCCCGAGATGTCCCACACCGGTTTCTGGCTAAACCTCATCAGCGTTGTCGTAGTCACCCTGGTAATGTATCTGATCGCCATCCCGCTGTTTGGAATCACCCCCGAACTGCCTGCGTGGATAGAGTAGCTTCTTTGTCTATCTTCTTGATCCTCCTCACATACCTGCCATCAAGGCCTCGATTCGTTCGCGATATCGATCGGTTTCTTCTGGCCAGGCCACGACTTCCGAATCCGGCGCATCGTATCCGGGCAGCCACTGCCCCAAATCTCGCTTCCTATCTTCATAACCTAATTCGTTCGCCAGATTTGTCCACTCATAGGGATCCAGACTGTGGTGGTAAAGTTCTTCAGACCCATCGTCATATCGGATATATCGCCAGTCTCTCCAACGCACCGCATGATTTCCACGACCGTGTGTGCTAACCGCAGGTACTTCTCGATCGGCCTCGGGATTTTCAAGCTGGTCAACCAGACTCGTCCCTTCCAGTTCCGAACGCTCCGGCAACCCGCAAAGATCAATTAAGGTCGGATAAATATCAATCAAACCCACCGGCGCTTTGCACCGCCCGGGTGTATATCCAGGCACCGAGATCAACAATGGCACATGGGTCGCCTCTTCCCACAACGTGCTCTTTTTCCAGTGCAGCTTTTCTCCCAAATGCCACCCGTGGTCCGCCCAGAGTACGATCACCGTATTGTCTCTATAAGCGCTCTGATCAAAAGCATCCAGCAGCCGACCCATCAGCATATCCACATAACTGATACACGCCAGATAGGCCCGCACCCCTTCCTGCCACTTTCCTTCTTCTACGATCCGCTTGTGAACACCGGCATTGGTTCGCCTTGCAAAGTACGACGACACATTTTCCAGAGCATTCTCTTTTACCTCCGGTAATTCAACCTCTCGCAGATCGTACAGCTCGAAATATTTCCGAGGTGCAAACCAGGTCAAATGGGGCAATTTAAACCCACACGTCAAAAAAAACGGTTTCTCATGGTCCTGACCCAACTGCCAGATACTATAATCCACCGCCTTCCAATCCTGCATCTCCTGGTCTTCCACCTCCAGGGGACCCCAATCTACATTGTCCATCCCTTCCATCCCATTCAACGGGATATACGGCGATTTCACCTCCGGAAACGACTGATTAAACGGACTTGGCATATAAGAATCCCAGGACATTGGATCTGGAAACTTGCCGTGATACACCTTCCCACTGCCCGTCGTAAGATATCCGTTGGCCTTAAAATGCTGGGGCAACGTCACCGCCTTTTCTCCGGCCGGTGAGAACCGAAGCGGCTGGCGGTTGTTGTAAACCCCGGTTGTAGAAGGCCTGAGTCCCGACATCAAACTCGCCCGAGATGGATTGCAGATGGGTGCCTGGCAATACGCATGTTCAAACACCATGCTCCGCTCGGCCAACCGATTGAAATTTGGCGTCCATGCGTTTGGCCGCCGATCCAAAAAACCCACAAAATGGTTTAAGTCGTCAAATGAGATAAACAAAACATTAGGGCGATTCGATCCCTGTCCTGTTTCAGCCATGTTTTCTCCTTTTCTGATCTTTCTAATCTATGAAACCACCTCTTGCTTTTGAAACACAAAAGCTCCCAGTTCATAACCCGTCACCCGGCCGTCTTCCGCAAAGTTAAAAACAGCCGTCTCCCCCGCCCCACGTCCGCCCTCCACCAGCCACTTCCCTTCCTCTTCCGTCGCTTTCAAAACACAAGGTGCATGGAGCGAATATTGCGCCCCATCCGGTACTGCAAGCCGAAGGTCCCCTTGTCGAAACTCCACCTGAACACCAATGCCTGGTTCGGCTCGATAAAAACCTAAAAACCGTTTCAGACGCTCTGGCGTGGGCGTGAATGAGATAGACCCAGATGGTCTTGCAGCCTGATCGGCCTGCAAAACCATCTCCAATACCTCCTGAATCAGCTCCTGTCCTCCAGGTGCCGGCCACATATTGATAAACTGAACCGCCCCCGTCTTTCCCGGCACGTTAAACATCACCTGTGTGGCAAACCCGTGAATCCCCCCACCATGGTTATGGTACACCCGATCCCCAATCCGGGTTGCCCGCCACCCCAGACACTGCCCCGAAGACCAGTCGGGCACCATATGTTGAGGCCGCTGAATCTCCGCCAAACTTCGTCCATCCAGCACCTGTGCCCCG